>BTUX01000001.1:0-88897 GCA_045863315.1 Candidatus Hydrogenedentota bacterium
GTTGTATCCTTCATTGCCCGCGGGTGTGAAAAATCCGGGTTAGCGACGGCATTCACGCGACGCACGACCGTTGCAGCGGGCAGTTGACAGATCCGGTCAAAATAAATTCAATAAAAGCTGGAAATATACCCTCTATTTTGAGTTTGACTAATACCGCCCTACACGATATAGTAAGCGAACGGGCCCACATGGGGTTGCGACATGGGCCCTGGAGTCCAGCATATGTGCGGGGCAAATGCCCGCTTGCAGGCTTTGCTCTCCTCGAGTGGAAGGCGGACCGGATCGGCGGGGTGCAGGTGATGGCGACAGTTCCTCGGCCACGGGCATTACCTATTGTAGCCGGCGCAATCGACGAGTCGAGCGCGGTCGAATTCGTCATCGGCCGGCGTGCGCTTGTCGCCGGACTCTGGTCCACGCTCGAATCGAACCACGTGTACGTTACCGGTGAACGCCACGTGGGCAAGACTTGGTTCCTCAAGTTGGCCGTGGCGCGACCACCGAACTGGGCCCTCCCCGCCTACGTCGACGCGACGAACTGCGCGACCCCGGAACAGCTTGTCACCCGGATGTGTGCGGCGCTGCACGGAGCAAAACTCCTGGCGCCCGATTGGTTTGGACGGGTCCAGCGCTGGAATTCGCTAATCCAATCGTCTTCGCAGCAAGTGCCGCCCGCCGAACCCCTCGCGCCGTGGCCGCGGGTGTTTCGGGCGGGCCTCGTTCAAGCCGTTCGCAGAGCGGGCAATCGAAAACCGGTAGTGATATTCGACGGACTTGACGCCGGCCTCTCGAGGTGGAACGACGGGGCTGTCGCCGACCTGTTCCAGGCGCTTGCGGCAATCTGCAAGGATTCCGACGCCGTGCGATTTGTCCTGTGCGGCGCGAAATATGGCGATGACACACTTACGTCGAAGGGCCGCGTCAGCTTTGCAGCCTTCCATGTTCCGCCCCTCGAACGGAGTGATGCCCGCTATTTGGCGGCGTGCCTGCTGCTCGGCGAACAGGTCGCCTGTTCGGACCTCGAGGCCGTCGCGGAGGCAGTGGCGGAACTGAGCGGCGAGAACCCATACCTGATCCGCACGACCGTGGATTGGATGGTGCGATTCGGAAACGGAGCGTGGACGCCTGACCGCGTCCGCGAAGTCCCGACCGCTTTGTGGTTCGACGTAGCGGGTGACGACGCAAACCCGCGGTTCAGCGACGAGGTGATCCCGGGCGGCCACCAGGACGATACGATAATCAAGTGCGACCGCGCGACGGATCGATCCGGCAACGCGGAGACTTTGCTCGATGCCGCGGCGGTCCCCGAGGCCTCGGAACGAACGGCATCCCGCCGCGTGCTGTCTCTGCCGCCGGCGTTTCAACTGCTCAACGCGCCGAAGAAGCCGCGCGCGGCCGCGGCCTGCGAGCCGGCCGGTAAAAACCTTCTCGGAAAAATCACATCGCTGCGGGACGATGCTATGGCGTTGCCGCTGCGCCGGGTCGCCGACGCGATCCTCAACGGCATCGAGGAATCCCTGCGTGAAGGGATTTCCCACCGCGTAGTCGTTGCGGGGCCGATGGGATCCGGTAAGTCGCATGTGCTCCGACATCTCGCCACGGCGCTGCGCGGTTCGCTCCGGGATTCCGGCGTCCGACTGATCGAATTGCCCAATGCCTCGAGTCCGCCCGCGACGCACGATCTTCCTGCCGAGTGCCTGCGCGCTGTCGGCGCGACGTGCGACCACCTCACCGCGTTGAGGCCCGAGCATGCCTCGACGGTCGGCGGCAAAAAGGCCGCGGCCCTGTTCCGCGCACTAACGAATGAGTCGCGCATCATCGTGATTGCGGACTTGTGCGACGACCTCTGGCACTTTCTCCGGAAAGACGCGATGCCAAACCTGCTGGCGTTTCTCGAACATGCGCCCGAGGTCTCCCTGATTCACGCCAGCCGCGTCTCCGTCTCCAAGCAAAGTATATTGGGGCCCTTGGCCCGGCATCGCATTCACGCCCACTACCTCAGGCCGCTCACCGTCGAGGAGTCTCTCGCGTTCATGCGCTCGCGCCTGCGGGCCACGCTCGGCGAGACCGCCGCCGCGCCGTGGCTGGGCGATGCCGCGCTGCCTGCATTGCGGACTCTGCACGCCGTCACGTGCGGCAACGCAGGTTGGCTGAACGCCATCGTCGATGCGATCAAGCCGGAATCGGGCTTCGACATCAGCAATGCCATCGAAGCCGCCGGCCAGCGACTTTTCGAGTCCGGTTTGAAAGACTGCCTCGATCGACTTGCCGATTCCGGACGGTCCGTGCTGAATGCTCTGGTGTGCGAGGCGGGAGGACCTTTGTCCGCGGACGCCGTGGCGAAACGGGCGGGCTTGACGCGCGGCGCGACCTTGATGGAACTGGATCGGCTTATACAGGTCGATCTGGTCCTGCGACGCGAGGGAACGACCGAACCGACGTTCGAGCTTCGCGATGCCGCTCTCGAAGGCGCGCTCGCGCGTTGCGCGGGCGAACCCGAGCGATTGATGTCTACGCTGCACGTGGTAAAGGAATGGTACGAGTCCGGCGCGCAGGCGACGCGCAACCTTTCACTGTGCGTGCCGCCGGCAGCATTCTCGTACCTCGGCACGGCGGACGACGACGAGGTTTCCGAGAACGAACCCCCTGCGTTTGTCGAGTTGAATCCCGGTTCCCCCGGTGCATCCGTTCGCGATGCGCTCACCGAAGCCCGCCGACAGCTTCTGGCATTGGACGATACCTGCACGGCGACGACGCCCCGCACGGAGGAGGCATGGATCGCCCGCGGCAATGCACTCGTGGCGCAAGGCCGGTTCGGCGATGCCTTGGCGGCGTATGAAGCCGGCGCGCTCGCGCGTCCACGCCACGGCGAGCGATCCGAAACCGGTTTCATGGCGCTCCTGAATAAAGGCTACACGCTTGACCTCACGGGCCGAGCGGCAGACGCCATCGAACTATACGACGAACTTGCGCGGCGCCACTCCGGAAGCGAACGAGAAGCGATCGCCCTCGTGAACAAGTCCGGCGCACTCATCGCACTCGAACGGCACCGCGAAGCCGCGGCCGCCTGCAACGAGGTCCTCTCCCTCCTGCGTCCGGGAGATGACCCCTTCCTTGCCGAACTGACCGCCGCCGCCAGGTTCAACCTCGGCTGTGCGCTCCACGCCTTGGGCCGCGACGGCGAGGCCCTCGCCGCGTACGATGACGTGGTGCGCCGCTGCGCGCCCTCCTCCTGCAACCATGTGCGCGCCCTCGCGGCCGACGCCTTCAACAATATCGCCGCCATCTATTCGAGGCAGGCCGACCACGCCGACGCGATCGATGCATGCGACGCCGCGTTGCGGTTGCACCCCGCGCACACCCGCGCGCACATTCAACGCATCTGCTCCTATCTGCGCCTCGACCTCGTCGGCGAAGCCCTCGCCGCGTTGGCCGACGCCGTGCGCGCCCTGCCGAAAACGGGAAGCGAGCCGCGCTTCCTTGCTGCAGAGGTGCTGGCCTGCGCGTCAAGCAGCGGCGCCCTCACCCCCATCGTGGTCGCCGCGCTGGGGCATGACCCGCGGCTGCTTTCCGCGGGAGTCGCTCTTTGGTTGCGGCAAACTGTGCGTGGCGCGCCGGGAACGCCTCAACCCACCGCTCACGCATACTACGTTCTGCGCCAATCCCTCGACTCGTCACCTCATGCTCGCCCGGCGCTCGAACTCTTTCGTGAATGCGCCATCCGCTCAGGCGCGGCCGTCGCCGCCCACCGCAACGCTCCGCCTGTAGTCCGCTTCCTCCTCGACGAGTGCACAGCGCGACATCAGCAGAAACTGAATCGCACGGATTGAGAGCGCCAGGGTCTCCTTCCCCGGGAATGGCCGGATGGCCGGCACGATCGTAGGGCGGCGCGCTCGGTCCCGGCCGCCCGACATTCCTGGAACGCGGGCCTAGCCCGCATTCCTCACCAGTGGCTCCCGATGACGGGAGCCACTGGTGAGAAATGCTCAGGAGACAGCAGAGAAGTCAATCGAGTGAGGATTTTTCACACCGACAGCCCGTATTCCCTGTCGCTGCATAAAGGTATCTGCCGCACGAAGTTGTATCCTTCATTGCCCGCGGGTGTGAAAAATCCGGGCTAGTCCTGAATCGGTTCGGGAAGAGTCGCCCGAGACCCGATCGGCCAGACAGCCGCGGCTTCCGCGTCGATCGAGGGCTGCGCCTGTTGTCGCAGAGATTCGAGCTCCCGCTGCGCCGCGACAAGCTGCCCGTGTAGCCAGTCCCGCTCGGCTCGAAAACGCGCCGCGTCGCTTTCTGACTTCAGCCGTTTGCCCACGTAGGCCGACAAGGCGTGCTGGGCCGATTCGAGCGCCGCGCTGCACCGCGCCAGCGCCTTCGATTCCGCCCCTTCGTGCTCACGTCGGTCTGAAACCAGTGGTCGAATCTCCTCGAGTTGCCGCTCGACCAGATCGAGTAAGCCGAACACATGGGCCCAACCGTCAATGTGCGCCCCCCCATCCATCTCGTCCCATCCGCCGCCGGCCTTCACCTCCAGTCGGGCAAGATCGGACAGCACGTCCGCGGCGGACCGGTACCGGCGCTCAACGTTCTTCTCGAGCAACCGGACGATCACTTCCTGAAGCAGCGTCGGCACCCCATGAACGCATGAATCAATTGGCGGCGGCGGGTCCTGTGGAATGCGCTGCATGACCGCGGCGGGCGAATCCGCCCGAAAGGGCAGCACGCCGGTGACCATCTCGTAGGCCGTGGTCCCCAACGAAAACAGATCGCTTGCCGGGCTGATATCGGCGGCCTGGCATTGCTCCGGCGACATGTACTGCGGCGTACCGTCGAGCGTTCCCTGCGCTTCCTCATTGCGATACGCCGCCTGCGTTCGCGCCACTCCAAAATCCGTGAGGAGCGCGCGACCGTGCCGGCTGACAAGAATGTTGGCGGGCTTCACGTCGCAATGAATGATTCCCCGGCCATGAATAGAATCGAGCGCCGAAGCCACTTGCCGCATGAACAGCACGGCCCTCTGCCACGGCAACCCGCCGCAGCGGCGAAGCAACACATCCAAGGACGCGCCTTCGACGTATTCCATGAGGAAATAGGGAAGCTCGCAGACGGTTCCGAGCGCGTAAATCCGCACGATGTTCACATGATCGAAAAGGGCTGCCGTCTGCGCGTCGCGCCGGAATCGGCGGATTATCGCCTCGTCGCCCACGAAATGCGGGTAGATCAGCTTGAGCGCGACCAGCCGGTTCAACGACACATCGCGCGCAAGGTACACCAATCCCAACGAGCCGCAGCCCAGTTGCCGCTGAATCTCGTAGGCCCCGACATCACCGCTGATCAACGTTCCCACCAACGACGTCATGAATCACCCCGATCCGGACCAGCCCCACATCGACAGTATACCCAAAGCGTCGAAAAAGGTGTAGGAGGTTTGTAATGTCAACCAATTTCCCGCGAACCCCCAAGGGCGGTTACACGATTCCGTCCGGAATTGGTATAGTGTGGCCTTCCGGCACCTCCATACAGCGCGGGCCAGCGCCAAGCAAGGAAGGCTTTCGTATGAGCGGGATCGATAGCGCCGTTTCCTACGCGCGCGCACAACACGACCGATTTCTGGTTGAATACAAAGAATTCCAGCAAATTCCGAGCGTGTCGACCCTGCCCCAGCACAAGCCCCACGTCCTCCGCGCCGCGGAATGGGTC
This sequence comes from Candidatus Hydrogenedentota bacterium, assembly GCA_045863315.1. GTDB lineage: Bacteria > Hydrogenedentota > Hydrogenedentia > Hydrogenedentales > SLHB01 > JABWCD01. The sequence continues at coordinate 5,698 of BTUX01000001.1, forward strand.
GCGGCGCAACTCAAAGGCGTAGGACTCGCGAAGGTCGCCATCATACCGACCGATGGGCATCCCGTGGTGTATGCGGAATCACGCGGCGCGAAGGCAGGGCCCGTGATGCTGGTCTACGGGCATTACGACGTGCAACCGGCGGACCCCTTCGACGAGTGGATCTCCCCTCCCTTCGATCCGGCGATCCGCGGCGACTACATTTTCGCCCGAGGCGCTTCGGACATGAAGGGCCAGATACTCGCTCAAATCAAGGCGCTCGAAGCCCTCGCCCGGAATGGCGGATTGCCCTGCACCATCAAATACCTCGTTGAAGGAGAAGAGGAAATAGGTTCACCCAGCATCGGGCCGTTCATCGACCAACATCGAGAGCTGCTCGCCTGCGACTTCGTCCTGAACTGCGACGCGGGCATCCTGCGTCCCGACGTGCCGGCCATCACGTACGCCTTGCGCGGCCTTGCCTACTTTGAGCTCGAAGTGCGGGGTCCCATGAAGGACCTGCACAGCGGCCTCTTCGGGGGCGCGGTCCACAATCCCGCGCAGGCCCTGTGCGAACTGATCGCCGGCATGCACGACGCAGACGGTCGAGTCACCCTGCCCGGTTTCTACGATAAAGTCCGCCCGCTCGAGGACGACGAACGCCAGGCGCTGGCCAGGCAACCGGTCACCGATGACACCATCAAGGAGATGACCGGCGTCCCCAAGGTTTGCGGAGAGAAAGGTTTCACCTCGTTGGAACGCATCGGCGCGCGTCCCACCCTCGAAGTAAACGGCATGCTCAGCGGGTTCACCGGCGAGGGTTCAAAGACGGTGTTGCCGGCCAAGGCGATGGCGAAGATTTCGACCCGGCTCGTCGCCGACCAGACTGGCGCGGACATCTACGGGCAGCTTTGCGCGTACCTGCGCGCGAACGCGCCGGACACCATTCTATGGGAGGTGCGCGAACTCGTCCACGGCGATCCCGCGATCATGGACCGCAAATCGCCCTACATGCGGGCCGCGCTGGACGCGCTCAAGGCGGTATTCGGCACCGACCCCATCTTCCGTCGCGAAGGCGGCAGTGTGCCCATCGTGAGCCTGCTGCAACAAAAGCTGAAAGCCGACTCCGTCATGCTCGGATTCGCGCTGCCGGACGACGGCATCCACGGCCCCAACGAACGGCAGTACCTGCCCAATTTCTTCCGCGGCATCGAGACCTATATTCATTTCATGGCAACGCTCTAAGAGATGGACACCAACGAAACCCAACCCGCGCCGCCGCCCTCGACCTGGCGGGACCTCTACAAACTTGAAGACTGGTGGGCGGTCTGGCTCGGACTCTTCCTCCTGGGGACGGTCGCGGAGGGATGGGTGACCAAGGTTCCCAAATTGCCGGACTGGCAGTGGGGATCGCTGGCCGCGACATACACCCCGTCCATGGTTCCGCCGATCGTTGGGCTGGCCGGCGCCCTGGGAATTCTGTACCTGTCCGCCGTCCTCATCTTCGATCGCCGCACGGCCAAGTTCTATCTTCCGGCGTTCTTGGTCGTGTTCTTCCTCGCTTGCGTGGCCTTTCTGTTTGCCAAGGAAAAAAGCGTCAAAGCGGCCGACATCCCCTACGTCTTCTGGGCGTTGGCCCTTGGCATGCTCATCAGCAACACCTTCGGCGCGCCCAAATGGCTGCTCACCGCCGCGCGCACGGAGTTCTATATCAAGACCGGCCTCGTCGTCTTCGGCGCTGAAATCCTCATGGGCAAGATGTTCCATTTCGGCCTGTACGGCATCGCCATCTCCTGGCTCGTTGCGCCGACGGTTATGGTCTTGATGTGGCTGTACGGCACGCGGGTGCTGAAAATGGGCAACAAACCCCTCGTGATGGTGCTGGCCGCTGAAACCGCTGTGTGCGGCGTCTCCGCCGCGATTGCCGCCGGCGCCGCATGCAAGGCGAAGAAGGACGACTTGACCGTGGCGATTGGGGTCGGGCTTATCTTCACCGTGCTCATGATGATTGGAATGCCGCCCCTCGCGAAGATGATGGGCATGAGCGATCTGTTGGCGGGCGCTTGGCTCGGCGGCACCATCGATGCAACCGGCGCGGTCGTCGCCGCGGGCCATGCGCTGGGACCGGAGGCCGAAGCGGCGGCCGCCATCGTGAAAATGATTCAGAATATTCTGATCGGCGTCGTTGCGTTTACCGTGGCGGTGTTCTGGGTCGGCGCAGTGGAACGAAATTCCCACGCGCCACGCCCCTCGCTCCTCGAGATCTGGTACCGCCTGCCCAAGTTCATCCTGGGATTCGTCGTCGCCTCCGTTGTGGCCTCCATTGTCGCCACGACGCCCGCAGGCGCCGAATGGGTCGACACGTCCATCAAACAGTCCAAAGAATTCCGCGAATGGCTGTTTTGTCTCGCCTTTATTTCGATTGGGCTCGAGTCGAACTTGCGCGATCTGTGGCGCCAGATGAGCGGCGGCAAACCGCTCACCCTATACCTCGTCGGACAGGGCGCGAACATCGTGTTGACGCTGATCGTCGCGTGGCTGGTATTGAGCGGCGCGATCTTCCCTGCGCCCGAAGCGTTGGTCCAACGATGATGCGGACCGTGCGCAACGTCGGCATTTGCGCGGCGGCGATCGGCGTCGCCATACTGCTGCTTTCTACGGTCCTGCCATGGTTGAGCCAGAACGGGTACGCGGGCCAAGTGATTCAACGCAACTATCGCGATACCATCGATGCCACCCCATTGTTCTACACCGAATGCGAACGCACCGCGGAAATCTCGCGCACGGTCGCAAGCCGACGGAGTCCGCATGGCCGGTAGCGAAACGGGAGCAGTTCGCGTTCGCGGCACGCTGCTGGGCGAGAACACGCCGAACGATATTGTAGTTCGCGGCGGCAGGATTGCGTCGATCGCGCCCGCGGGCAAACAGCGACCTGACGCGGGATCCTCGAAGACGATCATCGCGCCGACGCTGTTCGACATTCAGATCAACGGCTGCGGCGGTCACGACCTTCAGCGGCCGGATGTAACGCCGGCAACCGTCGCGCGAGTCAGCGACGAGCTGGCGAAAGCAGGCGTATCGCACTGGATTCCGACCTTCATCACGGCGTCGCTTCGCGATCTTGAGCATGGATGCCGAGTCATTGCGGAAACCCTGCGGGATCGCGCGATGGCGAGGCGCATCCCGGGCGTACACATCGAGGGGCCTTATATCTCGCCGGAGGACGGCCCGCGCGGGGCCCACGCGAAACGCCACGTGCGCAAACCGGACCTGCGCGAGTTCGATCGCCTGTACAAGGCCGCGGACGGCAAGGTGGCGTACATCACCACTGCGCCCGAGTTGCCCGGGGCGATTCCGTTCATCAAGGAAGTCGCGTCGCGCGGCGTGGTGGTGTCGCTCGGGCATCACAACGCCACGCCCGACCAGATTCGGCGCGCAGTGGACGCCGGCGCGCGCCTCTGCACGCACCTCGGCAATGGGCTCGCCGCGCAAATCAACCGCCACCACAACCCGCTCTGGCCGCAACTCGCCGACGACCGGCTCGCATGTTCGCTGATCCCCGACCTCGAACATCTGCCCGCGGACGTTTTGAAGATCTTCACACGAGTCAAGGGGCCGCAGGCCTGCATCTTTACATCCGACGCCGTACACCTCGCGGGGATGAAACCGGGCCGCTACCAACTCGGCGAGATGCCGGTGGAACTCAAACGGAGCGGCCGGATTTGTCTGGTGGGCACCGAACTGTTGGCGGGAAGCGCGATTGGTCTGTTGCAAGGAATCGTCAATGCGGCGCACGTCACGGACTTCAGTCTGAAACATGCCTTCGCTTCCGCGACGACCGTCCCCGCGAAACTGTTCCGGCTACCCTACCGCTTCCCGCCTCCTGCCGTCGGCGCACCGGCCAGCTTCATCGCATTCGACATCGTCCCGGCGAGGAACCGCCCGCGCGCGGTCCCCCAAGCCGTCTTCATAGACGGCAAACGCTATGCCTGACCCCGGCTCCGCAAAACTTTCGTCCAGACCGTCCGTTCAGTCCCTTGCTTCAGCGCGGCCCCTACCCAAGCTCATGCCTCCGCGAGAGGTAGTACAGAATCGGCACCGTCATGCGCGACAGCAACAGCGAAGCAACTTCACCCGCCATGAGCGAAATCGCCAACCCCTGAAATATCGGATCGAAAAGGATTACCGACGCCCCCACCACGACCGCCGCCGCCGTCAGCATCATTGGCCGAAAACGCACCGCGCCCGCATCGATCACCGCTTCGGCCAAAGGCATGCCTTGTTGCAGGCGCAACTCGACGAAGTCGACCAGGATGATTGAGTTGCGCACGACGATGCCCGCACCCGCAATAAAACCAATCATCGACGTCGCGGTGAAGAACGCCCCCATCAGCCAGTGCGCGGGCAGAATCCCTACCAGCGAAAACGGAATCGCCGCCATAATCACAAACGGCGTCTTCATTGACTGAAACCACCCCACCACCAAAATGAAAATCAGCACCAGCACGGCGGCAAAGGCCAGACCCAAATCGCGAAACACTTCAATCGTGATGTGCCACTCCCCGTCCCACTTCACCGCAAACTTCTCGGCGGAAAACGGCTGGCCGGCCGAATACTGCTCGATACCGTAGCCCTCCGGAATCTCGAGCTTGCCCACAGCATCCATCATCGAAAGAATGACGTACACGGGGCTCTCCGCCGTCCCGCCGACGTCGCCCGTCACGTACACCACCGGCATGAGGTTCTTGTGGTAAATGCTCTTGTCCTGAATCGTCTCTTCGATGCGAACAAGCTCGCCGAGCGACACAAGATCGCCTTGTGCGCCCTCCACTTTGATGCTCTTCAGCCCTTCCAGATTCGACCGCTGCCCTCGCTCAAGACGCACGAAAATCGCCACATCTTCCTTCTCGTCCGGCATATGCACGAGCCCCGCGCCCATCCCGCCCAATGCGATTCGGAGAGTCGCTGAAATCCGGTCCACCGACACGCCGTTGAGCGCGGCCTTCTCCTGGTCGATCTCGAAACGGTACTTCGTTTGATCGTCTTCGACGTACCAATCCACGTCTACCACGCCCTCGACTCGCTCGAACACATCGAGGACCTGTCGCGCAATCTCGATTTGCCGCTGGTAGTCTGACCCGTAAATCTCCGCGACCAAGGTCTGCAACACCGGCGGGCCCGGCGGCACCTCGGCTATCTTCACGCGCGCGTTGTGGCGCTTCGCTATCGCCTGCACCTCCGGCCGCACGCGCTTGGCAATATCGTGACTTTGGGCATCGCGAGCGTCCTTCGACGCCAGGTTGACTTGGATGTCCGCTACGTTGGGTCCGCTACGCAAAAAATAGTGCCGCACAAGTCCATTGAAGTTGTGTGGGGAAGCAGCGCCAACGTACATCTGATAGTTGGCCACTTCCGGAACCTGGCGGATGTAATCGGCGATTTCGCGGGTGACCGCCGCGGTTTCCTCCAGGGTCGTTCCTTCGGGCATATCAATAACGATTTGAAATTCGCTCTTGTTGTCGAACGGCAGCATCTTCACCAGCACACGCTGCAGCGGGACCAGCGCGCAGGCCGCGAACAATAGGAGCAGGACCAGCCCGAGAAATCCGTATCGCACGGGCGCATGAAGGAGCAACGGGCGCATTACGCGCCGGTACACTCGGTCCATCCAGTTTTCGGAATGTCCGTGTCCGCTCGTTGACGCCGGTTTGCCCTTCAGCAGCCGCACCGCCGCCCACGGCGTGACAATGAACGACACAAACACGGAAAACACCATCGCCGCCGACGCCCCCACGGGAATCGGCTCCATGTACGGCCCCATCAGCCCCCGCACAAACGCCATCGGCAATATCGCCGCGATCACGGTGATCGTCGCGAGCAGCGTCGGGTTGCCGACCTCGTCCACCGCCTCGACCGCCACCTCGTTCCTCGACATCGACGCGCTTTCGGGCAGCGCGTAGTGGCGCACAATGTTCTCGACCACCACGATGGCGTCGTCGACCAGAATGCCGATCGAAAAAATCAGCGCGAACAAGGTCACGCGGTTGATCGTGTAGCCGTAGAAATAGAACACCACGAGGGTCAGCGCAAGCGTGACCGGGATCGCGATGGCGACCGTGCCGGACTCGCGAATGCCGAGCGTCAACGCGATCAAGATCGACACCGACACAACCGCAAGCAACATGTGGTACAGCAGTTCGTTCGATTTTTCCTGGGCGGTCTCGCCGTAATTTCGGGTCGCCGTGACGAGCACCCCGGACGGCACCACCTTGCCGCCAAGCTCGCGCACCTTCTCCATCACGGCGTGCGCCACTGTCGTCGCATTGGTGCCTTTGCGCTTGGCGACCGAAAGCGTCACGGCGGGTGTAGGCTCGTTGCCCGAATGCAGATTCTCGTCGGACCCCAACACGTCATGACCGCCCGGCCCTGACCCTCGGCCATAGAAGACGTAGTCCACCGGCTCCTGCGGTCCGTCCACGATATCCGCCACATCCCGCAAATACACGGGTTTTCCCTCGTGCACACCGACGACTACGCTGCCGACCGCTTCCGTATCGGCGAGAAAGCCGCCCGTCTCGACCAGAAACTCGCAGTTGTTCGAGGAAAAGCTCCCCGAAAGCACCTGTTGATTGGCTTGCGTCAGCTTCGAGACGACGCCCGCGGGCGCCACGCGGTACGCCGCCATCTTCACCGTATCGAGCACGACCTGCGCCTGTCGCCGCTGCCCGCCGATGATCTTCACCTCGGACACGTTCGGCACTTCCTTGATCGCATCGTGCAATTGCGCGGCGATCCGGCGGAGCATGTAGTGGTCGTACTGCGCGCTGGCCAGCGTCAACGCGAGAATCGGCACGTCATCGATCGAACGCGGCTTGACCAGCGGCTCGCTGCCGCCCGGCGGGATCAAATCGAAATTCGCGAACAGCTTCTGGTTCAGACGCACAATCGCGTCTTCTTCGTTCTCGCCCACGTAGAACCGCACAACGGTCATCGACTGGCCCGGACTCGACGTCGAGTAAATGTACTCGACGCCCGGAATCTCCCAGATCAGCTTTTCCATCGGCTTCGTGATACGCTCGGCAACCTCCTTCGCGCCCGCCCCCGGCATCTGCACGAAAATGTCGATCATCGGTACGATGATCTGCGGCTCTTCCTCGCGCGGCAACACCACCACCGCACCCAACCCCAGCAACAACGACGCGCCTATCAGCAGCGGCGTGAGTTTGGAATCGATGAACGCGTGCGCAATGGACCCCGCCAAACCGCGTTTCTTGCCTTCCCCCAAATTCATGGTCAGCCCAGCGGGGTCACCCGGCTTCCGTCGGCGATACCCGGCGGCAATTCGGCGACGTACCGCTCGCCCTCACCCAAACCCGACAACACTTCTACGCCGTCGCCCAACGACCGGCCCGTCTTGACGAGACGAAGTTTCGCCACCCCGTTCCCGTCGACCACGTAGACCCCGGTAAGCTGCCCCCGGACCGTCACCGCGGATTTCGGCACCGACAAAGTCCGCGATTCGCCCGCGGCAAACCGCGCGCGCCCGAACATGCCCGACCACAGCCCCTCCCGGGAAGGCAAATCAATCTTGACGGTAACGGTCCGGCTCGATGGGTCCGCCGCGGGAACGACTTCCGATACGGTCCCTTCCATCGGCAGCGAGCCCAACGCATCCACCTCCACCGACGCGGGCGAACCCACCCCGACAAGACCCGCCGACGCCACATCGACGCTCGCCTCCAGCCGGTACCCTTGGTCGTCCTCAATCGTCAGGAGCGTCATGCCCGGCGAAGCCAAATCCCCCACATCGACACTCTTGCCGGTAATCAGCCCGGTAAAGGGCGCGGTCACCCGGGTATCACTCAGCCGCACCCGCGCAGCGTCCAGTGCCGACTCCGCCTGCTCGACCCCCGCCGCAACCTGCGCGCGTTTCGCCTCGACCGCCTTCAACGTCTGCGCCGCCGCCTCCGCCGTCGCTGCGGCGGCCTTCAGTTGGGCGTCCGCCTCGTCGAAAACCTGTTTGCTGATCACGTTCTTGTCGAACAGGCTCCGCTGGCGTTCAAACGTCGCACGGGCGAGATCGCGTCGCGCATCCGCCGCGTCCCGGGCGGACGCCGCGGCCGCAATGGACCGTTCGACCTCCTCGAGGGCCCGCCGCGCCTCGGCCACGCCGGCCTCGGCCATGCGCAAGTCCGCCGCCGCGCCGCGCTCGTCAATCTCGACGAGAACCTGCTGCGCCTCGACCCGATCGCCCGGCGCAACATGCACCGCAAGCACATGGCCCACCGCCTTGCATTGAACGGCGGCAGAAGTTTTCGACCGCACGGTCCCGACATACTCGCGCACACCCTGCGCGGACGCCGCCTCGACCGTCGCCACGCGCGCGGTTACCGCAGGCGCCGCTTCGGCCCCGTGGGGCTTCGGCGCGTGCCCTCCGCCGCAACCCCACGCGACGAAGGCCAACACTGTCCCGCATCCGACACCGATGCGCGCAGCCATTTCCATTCCCCTGCTGGATCGCTCCCGCTTCCTCGCGGAAGTTCTACAAGTCTACTTGTTTGAAGTATACCAGAATCATCGATTCCGCTTGCGCCGCAAGTGCGCCCGGATGCGCCACTATGCTAGGATTTCCCGCGTATTGGCGTGATCGATGTTCGATTCGTCCCCGCCGCAAGAAGGAGCAAATGAGCATGGTCCCTCGCACGCACCTCCCTGCGCACTTCACCGCCGCCTTCCTCATCCTCGCGGCCTTCGGCTGTGGCGGCCCCACGCCGGCCCGCCAAACCGGCCCTACCGAGTCGCCGGGGCAACCGGCGCCTACGGCCGCCAACACACAAACAACGAACGTTGAGCCGCAACCCGGTGATTGGCTGGTCGAAAACCTCGGCGCCGAACCGGCACTTCTCAATCCGATTCTCGACCTCGTCGACGCGGGCGGCCGCTACATCTGTTCTCGCATCTTCGATACCTTGATTGACTTGGACAACGAGACGCTCGAGTTTATTCCAAATATCGCCGAGAAATGGGAAATTTCGGACGATCACCTCGTCTACACGTTCTACTTGCGAAAAGACGCCGTCTATTCGGACGGCGTACCCGTAACGGCCCACGACGTGAAGTTCACTTACGACCTCATCAAAAATCCCGCCGTCGACGCCGCCGCGGCCCGCAGCTACTTTGTCGATGTTCAGTCCGCGGAACTCGTGGACGACTACACGATCCGGTTTACATGCGTAAAGCCTTATTTCCGGCACATCCTGACGCTCGGCGCGCTTGAGCCGATTCCTCGTCACGTCTATGGGCAAGGCGATTTCAACCGCCACCCCAATAACCGGCATCCCATCGGTTCCGGCCCCTACAAGTTCGAAAAATGGGAAACGGGGCAGCAGATTTCACTGGTCCGAAACGAGCGCTACTGGGGCCCAAAACCCATGCTAGACAGGCACGTCCTGAAAATCATCACGGACGATAACGCATCCTTCCAAGTCCTGGAACGACACGAGATCGACATCATGCAGATGCAACCCGAGATGTGGAAACGCCGCGCATCGACACCGCAGTTTGAGAGAGAGTTTGCGAAACTGACCCCACAATCGCCCATACCGGGCTATCTGAGCCGCTTCGGATACATCGGATGGAACATGCGCAAACCGCAATTCGAAGACAAGCGCGTACGCAGGGCCTTGACGATGCTGCTGGACCGGCAAACCATACTGGATCGAATCTACATGGGGCTGGGTACGCTGATTTCGGGAGATTGCTTCCCGGGCGAACCTGAATACAATCCCAACGTGAAGCCGCTTCCGTTCGCGCCGCAGGAAGCCGTGAAGTTGCTCGAACAAGCGGGTTGGATCGATGCCGACCGAGACGGCGTTCGCGAGAAAAACGGCGTACCGTTCACCTTCGAGTTGTCCTACGCCGCCGACATCCCCGAATACGACCGCATGGCGACGGTCTATCAAGAGGAACTCACCCGCGCGGGCATCAAGATGTCTCCACGCCCGCTCGAGTGGGCCGTCTTTCAAGAGCGCGTACAGAAGCGCACGTTTGACGCGTGCATGCTCGCATGGCTGACAACCCCGCTCTATGATCCGTACCAATTGTGGCATTCCAGCCAGGCGGAGGAAGGATCCAATTATCCCGGATTCAAGAATGCCGAGGCGGACGCAATCATGGAAAATGCCCGCGTGGAGTTTGATCGGGCCAAGCGCGTGGAAATGTACCACCGGTTCCATGAGATTCTCGACGAAGAGCAGCCCTATACGTTTCTCTTCAGCCGAAACGGCCTGATTGCGCTGGACAAGCGATTCCAAAACGTGCAGGTATATCCGCTCGGTCTGGATCCACTCGAATGGTGGGTGCCTGCCGAATTGCGCCGGTATAAATGACCGGGGTCCCGAAGATGAATTGTAAGGTCGCCGCGCCGCGCAACGATGCGCCGCCAGCGGGCAAATGGTGAGCGGACGTGAAAGACTACCTGCTTCGCCGGTTCCTTCTGATCGTTCCCACGTTCATCGGCATCAGCCTCGTCACGTTTCTCGTCGTTCAGTTGGCGCCCGGCAATCCGGTCATGTTGCGGTTGCGCGCCGCCGGCGGCGCCATGGCGTCCGAAGGCGTTACCCAGGAAATCATTGAACAAACGAAAAAACTCTACGGACTCGACAAACCCATTCCCGTTCGATACGCGCAATGGCTCGGCCGGCTCGCGACCCTCGATTTCGGCGATTCGTTCAAAGACCACCGCCCGGTCCGCTCCAAAATCGCCGAGACGCTCCCCATTACACTCCAAATCAATATCCTGTCCCTGGTCTTCGTGTACCTCATTTCAATACCGGTCGGCGTGTTCTCCGCCACCCACCGCAACTCGAAACGCGACCGAATGACGAGCGTCACCCTCTTCCTCCTCTACAGCCTGCCGAGTTTCTGGGTGGCCATGCTGCTCATGTACTTCTTCGGCGGCGGCGGAGGCTCGCGATCTCTCCATTGGCTCTTCGAAAGCCTGTTTTCCACCTGCGGAATACTGGATCGGAAGGCCGTTCAGTGGCTGCTGAACAGCGTTCTACACTTCAACTGGTTTCCCGTCTTTGGCGTGAACTCCTTCGGCGCGCAGGATTGGCCCTGGCACCGGTGGCTTCTGGACCGGCTGTGGTATCTCATCCTGCCCGTCTTCTGCCTCAGCTACGCTTCCCTCGCTTCGACATCGCGCTATATGCGCGCAGGCATGATCGAGGCCATCGGCCAAGACTACGTTCGCACCGCGCGCGCGTATGGGTTTTCCGAGGGAACCGTTGTATACAAGTACGCCATGCGCAACGCACTCATTCCCATCTTGACGCTCCTTGGCGAAGAACTTCCCCTCCTGATCGGCGGCAGCGTCATCATCGAAAGCATTTTTTCCATACCGGGCATGGGCCGCCTGGCCTTTGAAGCGATCCTGTCGAGGGACTACCCGCTCATTATGGGTATCCTTTCCATTACCGCGCTTCTCACGCTGCTGGGGCTCATCCTCTCGGACGTTCTGTATGCCCTGACGGACCCGCGGATCAAATTCGACTGAGCCCCCACGATGGCACCAATCAACTCACAACGCACCAGTTACTGGCAGTTAGTCCGGCGTCAGTTTCGCAAGAACCGGTTTTCGGTCTTCGCGTTCTGGTTCCTCGCGTTGCTGCTCGTGCTGGCCGTCTTGGCCCCCTTTCTGGCCGGCGACAGGCCCATCATCATGAGGCGCGACGGGACGTGGTACTGGTTCCCAAACGTCCTGGAATACAAGGATCTCGTGGACCTGCAAGGGAGATTTCACGAATGGCGGCCCGGCGAGGGAGAATTCGCGTATAGACCCCCAATACCATACGCGCCGGAGCGTTCGGACCTGTTGCGGGCGCTCGAGGCGCCCAATCGCGAACATTGGCTCGGCACCGACGACCGGGGCCGCGATGTCCTGAGCCGCCTCATCTGGGGCACGCGAATCTCGATGAGCGTCGGTTTCGTCGCCGTTGGTATTGCCTGCGTGATCGGCGTGTGCATCGGTGCGCTTGCCGGGTATTACGGCGGCAAGGTGGATGCGGTCATGCTGCGACTGATCGAGGTCATGAAATGCTTCCCCGTCTTCATCTTCATTCTGACGCTCATCGCCTTTCTGCCGCAGAGTATCTTCAACATCATGGTCGTGATCGGCGTCACAAGCTGGACGGGCGTCGCGCGGCTGGTCCGCGGCGAGATGCTTCGCCTGCGCGGGCAGGAATTTGCTGTCGCCGCCAAGGCCGCAGGCCTCGCTGACGCGCGCATCATCTTCCGCCACCTCCTTCCGAATGCGCTCGCTCCCGTCCTTGTATACGCCACGTTCGGCGTGGCGAGCGCCATCCTGATTGAAACCGCGCTGAGTTTTCTCGGTTTTGGCGTGCCCCCGCCGATCGCGAGTTGGGGCGAGACGCTTTCTCAGTCAAAACGGTATATTGACTCCGCGTGGTGGCTCGTGGTGTACCCCGGACTGGCGATTTTCGCGACGGTCACCGCCTTCAACCTCGTGGGCGAAGGCCTGCGCGACGCCATGGACCCGAGGTTGCGCGAGTGACAAGCGCGGCGGCGAACAACGGCGCGGTCCTCCGCATTCGCGACCTGCGCACCTATTTCCACACCGACGCCGGAGTCGCGCGCGCGGTGGACGGAGTATCCCTCGACATTCCCGCGGGCAAGACCCTCGCTCTCGTGGGCGAGAGCGGCTGCGGGAAAAGCGTCACCGCGCTTTCGATTATGCGGCTGATACCGCAACCGCCGGGGAAGATCGAGAGCGGATTCATCGAGTTCGGCCGTCGCGACCTCCTCAGTCTCTCCGAAGCGGAAATGCGCTCGGTGCGCGGCAATGGCATTTCCATGATCTTCCAGGAACCGATGACTGCATTGAATCCCGTGTTTCGAATCGGCAACCAGATCGCCGCCGCGATCCGCGTCCATCGAAAGGCCACCAAACGCGAGGCCCGAGACCGGGCGATCGCGCTGCTGAAAAAAGTCGGCATCCCGTCACCCGAAGACCGCGTGGACGATTACCCGCACCAACTCTCCGGCGGCATGCGGCAGCGCGCGATGATCGCCATGGCGCTGGCATGCGACCCAAAACTGTTGATTGCCGACGAACCCACGACCGCCCTCGACGTGACCATCCAGGCGCAGATCCTGGACTTGTTGCGATCGCTGCAATCCGACACCGGCATGGCGATTTTGCTGATTACGCACAATCTCGGGATCGTCGCCGAGACCGCGGATAGGGTCGCCATCATGTACGCCGGCAAGATCGTCGAACAAGGTCCAACGCGCGACGTGTTCAAGTCGCCCAATCATCCTTACACGGTGGGATTGTTCAAGTCCCTGCCGAGCGTGCGCAGGCCCGGCGAACGGCTCTACGCGATCAAGGGCATTGTGCCGCCGGCAACCCGCTTTCCCGCAGGCTGCCGATTCAATCCACGCTGCCCGTTTGTCATGGACCGGTGTGGAAAAGATGAGCCGCCGCTGACGCCCGTCGCCGGCAACCACTGCGCCGCATGCTGGCTTCACGACGAAGCAACCATGAAGCAATACGAAAAACCTGTCGGAGTCCCCCGCGATGCAATCTGACACCATGCGCCGCATTCGACAAGAGACGGCCGCAATCGTCAAACGCGGCGCTACGCCGATGCGATCGCACTCGCGACGTCCAACCCCCCGCGTTGTCCCGACAATCCATGACACCTGAACAACAGAACAACGGACTCCTCGTCGTCCGCGACCTCGTCAAATTCTTTCCCGTCCGGAAAGGCGTGTTCTCACGCGTTGTGGGGCACGTGCGCGCGGTCGACCGCGTCAGTTTTTCCATCAAACGCGGCGAGACGCTGAGCCTCGTCGGCGAGAGCGGTAGCGGCAAAACCACCTGCGGCCGCGCCATTCTCCGGCTTGTCGAGCCGACTTCCGGCAGCGTGACCTTCGACGGCATCGAGGTCACGACGCTGGGCAAGCGGGAACTCCGCGGCCTTCGCAAACGCATGCAGATTATCTTTCAGGACCCCTTCGGCTCGCTGAACCCCCGCATGACGGTCTATTCGATGCTCAGCGAGATCCTGCGCACCCACCGGCTCGTGCCCCGCGCCAAACGCCGCGACCGCGTCGCCGAACTGCTCGACCTCGTCGGCCTATCGCCCGAAGCCGCGGACCGCTACCCCCACGAATTCAGCGGCGGCCAGCGCCAGCGCATCGGCATCGCACGCGCGCTTGCCGTCGAACCCGACCTCATCGTCGCCGACGAACCCGTCTCCGCCCTTGACGTGTCCATCCAGGCCCAAATCCTGAACCTCATGAAAGACCTCCAAGACAAACTCGGCCTCACGTACCTATTCATCGGCCACGATCTCAGCGTGATCAAACACATCTCGGATTCCGTCGCCGTCATGTACCTCGGGCGTGTCGTCGAATACGGAACCGTGCATGACATCTTCGAGCGCCCCGTTCACCCCTACACGAAGGCGCTGCTCGCGGCAGCGCCCGTGGCCGATCCCGACGCCAAACAGATGCGCAAACCGCTCGGCGGCGACGTGCCCAGTCCCATCCATCCGCCGTCCGGTTGCCACTTCCACCCGCGCTGCCCCGACGCCGAACCCACCTGCCGCGAACAAGAGCAGGCCCTGACGGCCTGCGGCCCCCGCCACGCCGCGGCATGTCACATCCACGCGCCGGCAGACCCCTACTAAGAACTTCTAACGAAAAAAATGAAATACACCAATCCGACTTCGTGGTGCAGGCATCCATGCCTGCATACTCGGCTTGCGGGAGGCAGCCAGGATGGCCGCACCACAATCACTCACATGCTTTCTCCAGAGCATTTCTCACCAGTCGCCCCCGTCAACGGGGACGACTGGTGAGAAATCCGGGCTATACATTTCGGTATGACCTGTCTCGCGGCCTTGACAATGTGGCGGATTGTGTCGAAGCTTGTGGCGGTACCTGGTACGTTAGGCGAGTCGATCAAATGGACAGGTGCGATGATGCATCAACCCGGCGCTTGTACCACTCGATGGTCCGTCGCAACCCTTCTTCGACCGCGACAAGGGGCACATAACCGAAAGCGCGTTTCGCCGCGGTCAGGTCCGCCAGGGACCGGGCGATATCACCTGGCCGGGGCGGCAGAAATTTAGGTTCGATGCCGGCGCCCAGGAGGGAACTGATCAAGCCGGCCAGGTCGCGTACCGACGTGCTTTCGCCGCACGCGATGTTATAGACGCCGGACACCGTCCCTCGTACATCGGCCGCGCGTAGGTTGGCATCCACGACATTGTCCACGAACGTAAAATCGCGCGACTGTAAGCCGTCTCCGTAAATCACCGGTTGTTCGCCCGACAACATCTTCGAAATGAATAACGGAATGACAGCCGCATACTGCGACTTGAGGTTCTGGCGCGGTCCGAATACATTGAAGTATCGAAGGCCAACGATTTCCATCTGATAGAGGCGCGTAAGCACGCGCGCATAGTGGTCGACCGCCGCCTTTGTAATTCCGTACGGGGAGATCGGGGCCAGCGGACTGCTCTCCGGGGTCGGAATGGGCGCGGAATCCCCGTAGACCGAAGACGACGAGGCGTATACGATTCGCTTCACGCCGGCCGCGCGGCACGCCAGAAACACGTTTAGACTACCTTCGACATTGACGCGGTTCGTCGGCCACGGATCGTCCACCGAGCGCGGCACCGAGGTGATCGCGGCAAGATGAAAGCAAACGTCGATTCCTTGAGTCAGCCGGTTGAGAAGGTGGCGGTCACAGATGCTCCCTTCGACTAGATGAATCTCATCCAGCACACCTTGCAGATTGATTAGATTTCCCGAAGAGAAGTCATCGAGGACCAGCACATCATCCCCTCGAATGACCAGCGAATGGGTTAGATTACTGCCTATGAACCCGGCCCCGCCGGTGACAAGGTATCGTGCCATGAAATATTCCCCGGCGGATTATATGGAAGGTACCGACAACAGACAATGCGCTCAGCCAGCCGAAATATAGGGAACTCGAATTTTGGAGATATTCACAACTTATCCACAGCTTCGCCCTATTTACCTGACTGCTTTCAATTATGGCTAGAAAAATCGATAAAAATTGAACGGCGACAAACTTCAACAACATAACCTATTTACGGATAGATATTTATCCAAAATCGAATACGCTGTAAAAAAGTCCACGCCTACGGATTGCTGGCAAGGGTAGAGGTAATGATAAGCGATCGGGTCAATAATGAAGTGAAGTTATCCACAGAGCACTGCAACTAGCCGAAAGAAACGGCACACAATATATTGGGGTCAGTGGAGTCTGGCAATCGTCTGAAAAATTAGGCATCATCCCATCTATTTGCCCGCATTGAGTCCGGACTGACGCCCTAGATTCGGATCGGCATAATGACGTTCATATACTGGTGGGACGACTTCCCTTCGTAGGGCTTAATGAGGCCCGGACTTGATCCGTCCTTGAGAATGAAACAGAGCTTCTCCGTCTCGATTCGTCGAATTACCTCCAAAATAAAGTCAGGATTGAACGCGACGTCGATACTTCCCCCCTCGAACTCGACCTGCATTTCCTCTTCGTACTCGCCAACCTCCGGGGTAACGACGTGTAACTTAAGAGAGGAACCGTTAACCGTAAACCGGACGGAGTTGAATTTGTCGTTGGTCATGGTGCGTGTCCGGCGCACCGCTTCAAGAAAAGCCGCTGTTTCGATGACCGCCTCTTTATCATGCTTCTTGGGAATAACCATATCGTAATTCGGAAAGTTTCCTTCGATAAGAGCCGTCACCAGCCGCACTGAACCGAACTGGAATGCCGCTTGAGTCTCATCGAGGTATACCTGTACCTCCCCTTCCTCACCCAATAGCCGTTCAAGTTCATTGATCATCTTTCCCGGAATAATCACCTTAATGTTAAGGTCCTTGGGTATACCCTCCCGTTCACTGAACAGGCTCATGCGGCGCCCGTCCGTAGCGACAGTCGTCAGCTTCCCATCAACAAGCTCACACAGCAACCCGGTCAGGTTGTAACGCGCCTGGTCTGTACAGATGGCGAAGCTCGTCTTTTGAAACATCCTCTTCAGCAACCGCTGCCCAAGTAAAATAGGTTCAATGCCTTCACACGACCGCACCGGCGGAAACTCCTCGGCGGACATACTGAAGAGCTTCGTGTGAATCTTCCCTGCCGCTTCAATATTGATGACATTGTTGCCTGACAAATCCAACGTAACCTCACACTCAGGCAACTCCGAAAGAATAGATGACAATCGTTGAGATGAAACGGTAAGGGAACCTTCCTCATCAACGGTACAATCAGCATTGCACTCGATACTGACCTTCAGGTCGGTAGCGGTCAGTTTCACGGTGCTGTCCTTTGCCTCCATCAGGATATGAGACAGAATCGGCAATGCGGACTTGGGTGAGACAACCGTCTTTACCTTGTTCACCGCATCGAGAAGGTCTTGACGGGAAATACGGATTTTCATTCGTTAGCTCTCCACCGCCGTAAAATGAATGCAAGTTATGCTTTATTGCGTAGGTGACTTTTGTATATAAAATAAGTAGTCGTAGTAGTCCTTATCTTGAAACTGTGAATAAGTCTCTAAGTGAAGTAAAAGCGCGGAGTTCCGTGTTGGATAGGTCTTGAGTACGTTGGTGTGCTTATTCACAGTGTTGTGGAAAGGCTTTGTTTTTCTGGATTCACCGTATGAAATCTGCGTTCTCCGCTGTGGAAAACAGCCGATCTGTCCACTGCCCGCTAACAGCCAATACACCGCACTATCCCCAAATACTTAACAAGCCCTAGAAACTTTACTTATCCACCGTTTCAATCGATACAGTTCTAACGCTCCTATTTTCTAGTATGGGATTTTCGATATTTCAATTCCGTCATGCAAACTACTACTCGGAACAATATATAATCTCTCTAGTGAAATATATATAAGGTATTTAAATAAAAGACTTTACAAATCCATTAACTAAATCGCCTAATAATTACGAACGCCGGTCCGAAGTCGTAAAATCAAGAAAAACAACTGTCTCTATGTGGTGCCTTATTACGACAAACACCTAGAGTTATCAACACGTTATCCACTCCTGAATCAAGTACAGCGAAGGTTCGGCGCGAAGGTCGGCGACAGGCAACTGCACCGCTATAAACCCTGTAAATCAAAGGCTATACTTGGACTTGTAATCGTATATTACCGGAACCCCGCATGTCATGCTAACAGACGGTTCCACGTAATTGCAAGAGACCCTGACCGGATTCATCAAAAATTCATAACGTATTATTATATATATACTTATGTGTTAAGTGAAAGCCTAAGTATTAGGTTCGGATAACGCGCAGAAACTCTTCCGGCGCCACAATTCCTTGTTTTACCTTGTGCCGGCATTTTTCCGCCATCGTCTTGAGCTTGGCGGCCTTTGAAATCTTTTCCACCGACTCATCTTCCGAGATGAGACGGCGCAGCTCTTGGGTGATTTCCATAATTTCAAAGATACCGGTACGCCCCTTGTACCCGGTATGGTAGCAGTTGTCGCACCCCTTGCCGCGGTAGAGTTTTTTTGTGGTTTCCGGCAGATGCAATGATTTCAGTAACGGCTTGGTCGGGGTGAAGCCTTCCTTGCATTCCGGACATATCTTCCGAACCAGCCGCTGGGCCACCACGGCCGTCAGGGCCGTGGCGATAAGGTAGGAGGGCACCTGCATGTTCCGAAGGGTGGATATGGCTTCCGGGGCATCATTGGTGTGCAGCGTACTGAAGACCAAATGGCCGGTCATGGCCGCACGAATGGCGATCCGCGCCGTTTCGGAGTCCCGAATTTCGCCGACCAGCAGCACATCGATATCTTGTCTCAGGGCCGCCCGCAAGGTGTTCGCAAACGTAACATCGATGTCCGTGTCGATCTGTACTTGGTTAATCCCCGACATCTGGTATTCGACCGGGTCTTCCAGTGTCACAATGCTGTCGGTGAGAACATTTTTCTGGTTCAACGCCGCATAGAGCGTGGTGGTCTTTCCGCTGCCGGTCGGCCCGGTGACCAGTATCATGCCATACGGTTGCCCGATGACCCGCCGCATGGTGGCCTCATCTTCCGGTTCCAGACCGAGATCCTTAATTCCCGCGAGCACCGAAGTCTGGTCTAGCAGTCGCAACACGACGCGTTCCCCGAGGTAGGTTGGGAGCGTCGCAACGCGAACGTCGAACTCTCGGTCTTTTGATTCAATCCGGATATGGCCGTCCTGCGGCCGCCGCACTTCCGTGATGTCAAGGTCTGCCATAATTTTGATGCGAGAGATCACCGCCGACTCGATGTCGGGCGAGATACTCATCACGTCGTGCAGGATGCCGTCAATCCGATATCGCACGCGCATTTCTGGTTCCTGCGGATCCATATGGATGTCCGTCGCCCCGGAATTGATCGCGCCCTCGATTATCGTCGATACCAGCTTGATGACCGGCGCGCCCTCCGCCTCCTTCGCGATCTCGTCAAAACGTCGTTTGTCCTTGGTTTGCGCCGCCGTGCTCACGATGGTTTCCACCTCCTTGGGTTCGGGTTTCCGGGTCTTCGTCTTCTGCGGTACAGCCTTTTTTTCCTGCGCCGGTTTGGCTTCCACGTGCGCCACGTGGTCCCCGGCGGGTTCCTTCCTATGCATGGAAAGCAGACCTCCGCGCTTGACCCCTTTGTATCGCGCGCGAATTTCACTCTTGAAGTCATCGCTGTTGGTCAACACCGGGTGAAACCGTTTACCTAGGATTACGCCGAGATTGCCCAGGTCTTCCCGCACCTGCGGCTTCGCGATCAGGCAGGTGATCCGGTCCCCTTCGATGTGCACCGGCAGCACTTGGTACTTTACCGCGAAGCTCTCCGGCACCGCGTCAAGCGCCGCCTGATCGCTCTGCGTTTCCTCCAACTCGGAAAACTCGAGCCCGTGCTGCTTCGCCAACGCGACCGAGATCGTCCGGTTCGTTACCAGTCCGCGATCGAGGAGAATCTTGCCCAGCAGCCTGCCGGTGCGTCCCTGTTCCTCCAGCGCGTCTTTAAGCTGCTCTTCGGTAATGGCATGGAGCTGGACCAGGGTTCGACCCAGCGTTTCCTGTTCGTGTTTGACGGCCCTCGGATGGTACTCGTAGCGAAGCTGGTCGAACGTGATTTTCCCCAATTGGAGCAGCGATCGGTAGAAGGGAACGCCCGATGTCTGTTCCCGCTTACGCGCGCTGTCCAACTCCTCGCGCGTGATCACGTCATCCTTGACGAGGTCGTCCCCGAGCCCTGCCCGGCGTTGCTCTTCGGCCATGCGTGGGTCCCCTTCCTGGATCGATAACGCCACCCAAACACTGCACCGTTTGGAACCGGGCCTCATTATATGAATCGTCGGCGCACCGGTAAAGCACGATCTTTACGACGCAAGGCGCCCCAATTTGGAGTGCGGGCGTACAGGGCAGTGCGAACGGAGTCGTCTGGTTCCGAGTGCGTGCCGCGCTCGGCGAGCGTACGGATGAGGAATGTTGGGTGTTTCTCAGCAGACTGTGATGGTTTACCACCGGCGAGTGAAAGGGGTGAGAAATGCGGGCTAACGGTTCGCCGTTTTATTCACTTAACGCACCCTGAAACTCGGGCGAGGTTTGACTCAAAGGGGCCGGAAGTCTTATACTGGCGGTTTATTAGGCGTTAGGATTGCGTTTTGCCGGCAAAAACCAGCCCCGGACGGTTCCCATGCGGCGGGATCACGGTAAGCTGTTTGACTCATCGCAGTTGGAAAGGGCGTTCGCGCTTTATCGGTTGAGGCGTAGGGGACGCGCACGAAGGAGATTGAGGTGAAAAGGACGTATCAACCATCAGTCCTGAAGCGGAAGCGAAACCACGGGTTTCTGAAGCGGATGGAAACCGCGGCCGGCCGGGAAGTGATCCGCCGCCGCAGGGCGAAAGGCCGCAAGCGTCTTTCCGCGTAGAAAGAGTGAGTAGGACGTGAAAGTGTTGTGCCGGGGCCATGCGCATATCCCAGGTTCGAACGCATCACCCGCAAGCGCGACTATCTCGAGGTCTTTGAACAGGGCCAGAAGCGGGTCGGCAGGGCGTTCATTTGTTACGTGGTCCGGCGGGAAGGTCAGGGACGCAGGTTTGGATTAGCTGTATCGCGCAAGGTTGGCAGCGCCGTCGTTCGCAACCGGGTCAAACGTTATTTGAAAGAGATATACCGCGCGAACCGGTTGCGTCTCGCGGATGACGCTCGAATCGTCATCGTCGCCCGGCCCGCCGCGGCCAACCTCGATTACCGGCAGTGCGTGAACGCGGTACAGCGGCTCCTCGATGAAGGAGATGTGCTCCGTGGGTAGTGTTCTGGTTGCGTTCATTCGCGTTTACCAGATCGTGTTGTCTCCTCTGCTCGGGCGGAATTGCCGTTTCCACCCGAGTTGCTCCCACTATGCCATCGGGGCCATTCAGAAGCATGGCGTATTGCGCGGTATGGTCTATACCGTGCGGCGCATTGCGCGGTGCCATCCGTTCAACGCGGGCGGCTACGATCCCGTTCCCTAGAACCCGCTCTCCGGCACAGCAGACGCAGCGGCCGAAATGACCAGCCCCACGGCGGAACAGCAACCGCCGGACGGGGCGCGCGCGGCCCGAACGAACTATCGGGCTCCGAGCAGGAGAGCACGGTGTTAGACGACGAACAGGAAAAGCAGCAGGCGCGCAATCAGCTCATTGCGTTCGTGCTGATGTCGGTTCTCTTGATTGCCTGGCTGCAGTTTCTTCCCAAGCCGCAGCCCGCGCAGCAGCCCCAACCCCTTGTCGGCGAACAGCGGGTGGAAGCCCCCGTTTCTCCGGTGGACCTCAACGTGGCGGCCGCGCCGGAGGCGGGCGCGGAACCGTCGGGCTGGCCGTATCTTCCGCCCGTTCCTGAGCAGGACAATCCGGAAGCCGACGAGGTCGTTTTGCGCGATGCGGAAATGGAACTCCTGTTTACGCGCATCGGCGGCAGACTCAAGCGCGCGACGCTCGCGGTCGGCGAACACGGCAACGACCGGATTCAGTTGGTTCCCGAGTCGCCCGACTCCCCGGACGTGGAGGCCGTTTACCCCTTTGGCCTGCGGTTCACCAACGAAGCGATTCGAGACGAACTCGATCGCCGACGCTTCGACGTGGTCCGCCAGTCTGACCGCGAGGTCGTATTCCGCCTGACCCTGCCCGGCGCGGCGGTAATCACGAAGACCTTTCAATTGACGGATTCCGCGCACGTGCTGCGCGCCCTCGTCGAGTACAAGAGCCTCGAGGACGCGCCCCGCATCCTGGGTCGTGATCAGGACCCCGCGTATATCCTGAACTGGGGACCCAACGTCGCGTCGCAGGATTTTCAGAAGGGGGTTCGGCAGGCCTTGATCTGGCGGGTGGATGGGAAGAACACCACGCTGGAAACCGCGAAAATGGCCGCGGACGAAAACGGCGAGGTGTTCACCCGGCGCATTGTCGGCCCGACATGGATGGGCGTGCGCAGCGCCTATTTCCTCGTGGCGATGCGGCCTGAATTCGATGGAGGCGTGGGCTGGGCCCTTGGCGATCCGCACCGGTTCCGGTTCGGCGTGGCGGCACCACGGACCGAAGTGCCCGCGCAAGGTTCCATCGAGCACTCCTACGAGATTTACCTCGGTCCGATGCAACTGAAGGAACTCAAGGCGGCGTGGCCGACGCTCGATACTTCGCTGCGCTTCTTCTCGTATCCCGACTTGATGGACTGGTTCGCGAAGATGCTGCTGCAACTGCTGAACTGGTTCTACGGGATCGTTCCGAATTACGGCGTGGCCATTATTCTGCTCACCATTGTCGTCCGCACCGTCATGTTCCCTTTGACCATCAAACAGATTCGAAGCATGAAACGGATGACGCTGCTTGCGCCGGAAATGGAGAAGATCAAGCAGCAATACGGGGAAGACCCGCAGGAATTCCAGCGCCGGATGATGGAGCTGTACAAAGAACACGGAGTCAATCCCGTCAGCGGATGCCTTCCGCTGTTCCTTCAGATGCCGGTGTTCATCGCGTTGTACCGCATGTTGTGGAGCGCGTATGAGCTGCGCGGCGCGCCGTTTGCCTTGTGGATCAAGGACTTGTCCGAGCCGGACAAGCTGCTGCACATTCCCCCGCTGCACGTGGTGCCCATCTTCGGGCCGTACATTCAATACATCAACGTGTTGCCGTTTCTGGGGGCGCTCGCGATGATCCTCAGTGTCAAGCTGACCCCGATGCAGAACCCGATCCAGAATCCCCAGCAGAAGATGATGATGACGCTCATGCCGATCGTATTCAGCGTCTTCTGTTATCCATTGGCGTCGGGACTGAACCTGTACATTCTGGTCAGCACGCTGTTGGGTATCGCGCAAAACTACCTGATTCACGTGAGCGAGGTGGACAAACCCGCCAAGGTGAAGCCCAGGAAAAGGCAGCACTTTTATACCGCGGCGCTACAGAAGCGCCGCCAAATGGAGCGAGAAGCGCGCGAACGAAAGAAACGCAAGAAGAAAGTCGACGGCGACGAGGCGTAAATCGGGAAGAACGCGGTCCAGTCCGTCTTCAGGACCCGTCTTCGGCACGAGGCCGGCCTTGGGGGTGTGGCGTATGCGCCGGCGTTTGCGCTGCGTTGCGCAAAGAACAAAGGGAGACCCATAGATGCGAACGGTCGAAGTATCGGCTAAGACACGGGAAGAAGCGATCAAGAAGGCGTTGCACGAACTGGGGGTGGAGCGGGACGAGGCGCACGTCGAGATTCTGGATGAAGGCAGCCGCGGTATATTCGGATTGGGCGCGCGCGACGTGCGGCTGCGCGTTTCGAGCGAGGCCGCCAAGGCGAGGCCTTCGCATGCGGCCGGCGACGCCGCGCTCTTGCTGAAGGAAATCATTCAACGAACCGGCATTGAAGCAACGGTGCGCAGCGAGTCGACCGCCGACGGCGGCATGTGCCTGAAGGTCAGCTCGCCGGATTCGGCGCTGCTGATCGGGCGCAAGGGGCGAAGCCTCAGTTCGCTCCAGTATCTCATCAACCGCATGATTCATCGCGGCGACAACGATGACACAGAGCGAATCACGATCGACATCGAAGGATATCTCGATCGGCGGCAAGAAGCCCTCGAGGACCTCGCGCGCCGGCTGGCCCGGCGCGCCAAGGAAACGGGACGCCGGGTCCGCGTGAAACCCATGAGCGCGCAAGAACGGCGGATTATTCACGTCGTCCTCGAGAACGATCCGGACGTCAAGACCTTCAGCATCGGCGACGCCGCCATGCGCAGCGTCGTTATCGCCCCGAAAGACGAAAAAACCGGCGAGGACGAACGCGGCAGCGAGCGGCATCAGCGGCGGCCCCATCCGCAGCGGCGCGGCGGCGGGCCCCGCCAAGGCGGCGAGCGTCGCGGTCCATCGGCACAACCGCGACGAGAACACTGGCGAGATCGCCGCGCTCCAGCAGACCGAAGCGGCGGACCGGACCTTGCCGTTCGCGAGGAAGGGGGGGACCGGCCGGATCAGGGCGAACGCGGGGAACGGGAAAACCGCACGTTCAACGGACCTCGTGGGCGCAGGCGCGGCAGGCGGCGCGGGGGACCGCGGCCCGAACGTCGGGGCCAGGGGCCCGCGCCCGTAGAGGCGCCGGCCGGTGAACCGCAGGACGCCTGAAGACACCATCGCGGCGATCTCGACGCCGCCGGGCGAAGGCGGCATCGGCATCGTCAGGCTGAGCGGCCCTCAGGCCATCGCGATCGCGCGCCGCATGTTCGTTTCCTCACGCGGGAAAGACATTCGTGTGGCGAAAGGGCCGGTGTTTCACGGCGAAATCCGCGACGAACGCGGCACGCTGGACGAAGTGCTTGTTCACGTCATGCGCGCGCCGCACAGCTATACCGCGGAAGACGTGGTCGAGATCAACGGGCACGGTGGCGCGGGTCCGCTTCAGTCGATTCTGGAGTTCGCGCTGCGCTGTGGTGCGCGCCTCGCCGAACCGGGCGAGTTTACCAAACGGGCGTTCCTCAACGGCCGGATCGATCTCGTCCAGGCCGAGGCGGTCATCGATCGTATCCGCGCCCGAACGGACGCCTCGTTGAGGGCCGCCGCGGCCGCGGGCAGCGGCGTTCTGTCGCAATCCATTCACGCGCTGCGGGAAGTCCTGATTGACGCCCTCGCGCGCGTCGAATCCGCCATCGACTTCCCTGAGGAGGACTTGCCCGAACTCGTGGATGAAGCCTTGCGCACGCGGCTCGCGCAGGCACGCGACCGCATGTCCGACCTCCTCGCCACCGCCCAGACGGGCCGGCTCTACCGCGAAGGCGCGTCGGTCGCCATCGCCGGCCGGCCCAACGTCGGCAAATCCAGCCTGTTCAACGCGCTGCTGCGCGACGCCCGGGCCATTGTCACCGCAGTCCCCGGCACGACGCGCGATTTGCTGGAAGAAGTCATCACGATCGACGGCGTACCCGTCCGCCTCAACGACACGGCGGGATTGCGCGCCACGAGCGACGAAGTCGAGCAAATCGGAATGGAACGCGCGCGTTCGGCGCTCCGGGCGGCCGACATCGTGCTGTGCGTGGTGGACGCGTCCGTCCCCTACACGCCCGAGGACGCCGAACTGGCGTGCGACTTGGTGGCGCTTGGGCGCCCCGCCGTGCTCGTGCTGAACAAGACCGATCTCGCGCCCTCGCCGCGCCCACCCGATTGGGCCTCGGAATTCCATCATACCGTCGCGGTATCGTCGCTCACCGGCGAAGGACTGAAGACCTTGGAACGGACGCTGGGCCGGATGTTGCTCGGCGGCGCGCCGATTGCTCCGGACCAGGGGCTCATCACACGCGTGCACCAACGCGACAGTTTGCGCCGCGCCCGTGAAGCCCTCGAACGGGTGTTGGAGAACTACAACGCGTCGCCGGAGTTTCTCAGCATTGACCTGCGGGACTCTCTCGACGCGCTGGGCGAAATCACCGGCGACACCACGCCGGAAGACGTCCTGGATCGCATTTTCTCCTCGTTCTGCATCGGCAAGTGAGTGTCTCCTTTGGATCGTCGCCGGGCGCGCCGGTTCCTGTAGAATACGCCCGATGAAACCGCCGAAGAGATTCGAGACCAGCCGCGTCGTGCTCCGGATGCCCACGCTCGACGACGCGGAATCGATCTTCGAATCGTTCGCGCGCGATCCCGAAGTGACCCGATACCTTTCCTGGAAGCACCACCGCACCATCGAACAGACCGACGAATTCCTCGTGGGCTGCCTCGGACGGTGGGAAGACGGCACGGAGTACACATGGGCGATTGTTCCCCGCGGCCGGAACGACTGCATCGGCTTGATCGCGTTGCGCGTCCGCGATTGCAGGGCCGATCTCGGTTACGTCCTTGCCAGGGCTCATTGGGGGAAAGGGTACATGACCGACGCCGCCCGCACGGTCGCAGAATGGGCGCTCGCCCAACCTTCGATTTACCGCGTCTGGGCGGTGTGCGATGTGGACAATGTCGCGTCGGCCCGCGTCATGGAGAAGATCGGCATGACCCGGGAAGGAATTCTCCGGCGGTGGATGGTCCATCCCGCCCACGGCGAAGTCCCTCGCGACTGCTACTGTTATTCCGTGATCAAGTAGCGCGAGATACGCGGGTTCGGATAGGATTGCGTGTAGCCTTGGCCAATGAAATCGACCCGGATGCAAAATTCTAGAGCGTCGGATCCTTACGCGGACTACCCCGCCAATTTCGATTATGCCCATTCCTGCGGCGTGATTTACGGCTGGTTCTCGGCGAAGGGCCTCACCCGCCTTGAACTGCCCCACGCCGAGCGTGGACCAATACACCGCAGCGTGTTGCACTCCTCGGCCAACGACACGCGGGTGCGCGCCCTGAAGTCCGCACTTGAACGCTATTTCTCCGGTTTGCGCGAAGATTTCAGCGAGGTGCCTCTCGACCTCGACCACGCGAGCGATTTTCAACGCGAGGTCTGGGAAGGCGCCCGAAATGTGCCGTGGGGACACAGCATGACCTACGGCGAACTGACGACCCGATTGAACATGCCCAGAACCGCTTCGCGAGCGGTCGGTCACGCGCTGGGACAGAACCGAATCGCTATCGTCATACCCTGCCACCGGTTCATCGGGGCCGACGGCAAGTTGCATGGTTTCGCCGCGGGTCTGGCATGGAAGCGCAACCTACTCGCGCTGGAAGGGATTTTATTGCACTGACGGCTACGCGCTACGCCGGCGTATGCGCAACGCGATCAGAAGCGCCGCCGTCGACACCACGAGGATGGTGAGGAGAAGTCGTCCGCGTGCTCCAATGCCTGAAGCGTCAGTTGAGGCAGCGGTCCCGCCCGTTCCCGTCGTGGCAGCGGGGGACTCATTGCTGGACGCAACGTCCGTCCTCGACGCCATCGCGGTGTGGATCGGCCCGTCGTCCGTCCCACCGTGCCCTGCGACTGTAGCCGGCGACCTCGAC
Source organism: Candidatus Hydrogenedentota bacterium (assembly GCA_045863315.1). GTDB lineage: Bacteria > Hydrogenedentota > Hydrogenedentia > Hydrogenedentales > SLHB01 > JABWCD01. The sequence continues at coordinate 33,145 of BTUX01000001.1, forward strand.
TCATCTGCACGTTGACCGTCCGGGGTTCCGGACGGCCCGTCGTCCGCCATCGAACGATCGCCCGGCGTCGCCGCGTTCGCTCCGAGGGTCGCTCGAGCAACTTCCAACCGGCGAGTCGCCTCGTTTAACTCTGCGATTCGGTCCGCCATGTCGCCCAGCGGCGCGGTGTCCGATGCGATACCCGAGACTGCGACCGAGGGCCGGGACGGCGCGGCGGCTGGCAGGGTGGGCTCGCCTGGTCTCCCGACCGGTGCCCGGGTAGGCGGGGGCGGCGTGCCCGATGGGTCCGGTTCGGGCGACGGTGTCGGTGTGCTGGGTTCGGGAGTTGGAGTAGGGGGGGGCGGATCCTCCTCGTTCCCACTGCCATCGTCCGTGGGAGGGGAATCGTTTGGCCCACCCCCGTCGTCCGGCGGAGCGGTCAATACCACAGTCCGTGCGCTTCCTTCTGAGGGAATCTCGAGGCCGTCCACGGAAGAAAACGTCGTGTTTCGAATGGCCACATCCGACTGGTTGCCGGCCGCCGTCGCGACGCGGCGCAGCGTAACCGACGCTACTTCCCCCGATTGCATGGTGGTCGGGTTCATTCCGAAGACCAGCACCACGTATTCGCCCGGATTGATCATATTGGACTGGACGTCCTTGCGGGCCGAGCGCGCGGCCGACCCCGCCTCCGCGCCGACCGGCTCGAAGACGGTGGGATCGTAGCGGAATGTAAAGTCCATTGTGGCGACGCCCGGTCCCACGTCCCCTTGAAGGACCACCGGGATTACGACATTGGCGCCGCTTATGCTCGGGTCTCCTGCGACGAGGGTACCCGCCCCGGCGACCGGGATCATGGCCGTCCACGCAGCTAGAACCGGCCATACGACGGTAGGTTTCATTTGGTACTCCGCAAAAGCCCCGGCCCCAACCGGGGCGTCACGCAGTGGATAACGATCTCAGTATACCGTTTGTTGACGCTCGATACCGAGTCGTCGATCCCGGCGTCGGGCGCAGGGCCAGTACCTGCCGGCCGTAGACCCTCTGTCGGCTCCGAGGAAAGAGCCCGCCCCAGGAAAGGCTCGGTTCACGGAACCCGGCAAGCCTCAAAAGAGACCGAGGCGGGCGTATGCGTCCACCTCGACTTCCGCTTGCCAGTCGATGGGCGAGTCGGGAGCCGTGCCTGCGGCCTGGATCAGCAACTTGGGACAGCCCGTGCCCGGCAAGGACTCGTTCTCGCGTATCAGTTCGAGCAAATCGACGCCCGATCGCGGTTCTATCTCGATCGCATCCCCAAAGCCGCTAAGGGAGAATGCCCCGCCAAGATTCACGCGGCCAAGTACGCCCCCCGATCTCGGCACAAAGTAAAGTTGAATGGCCTTGACGTTGCGGAAGTCGCCGCGGTCCGCGCGAATGACTGTAGTCCGAAGTTGGACGCGGCTGAGTCGCACCACGCTGCTCAGGTCAATGTTCCCCGCGACCCGGAACACGTCCGTCAACTGGTCTTCAGTCGGCAGGTTGCACAGATCCTGCTCGACCGAGCCGGCCAGCAGCGGCAGATTGGCGTCATTCGCGAAAACCGACGGATCCATCGTGCCCGCGCCCATGGGGATCGCAAAGGAGATCGGCCCAATTTCCAGACCGTTCTTGACGCCGCAGCCGGCTGCCAGCGCCGCCGCGAGGAGAACCAAGATCACGAGGCGCATTAGATTACGCTCCACACTCTCCGTATCCATTGCCATTCCCGCACCGCTTCAGGTAGATTCGAGGGGCTCCACCGACGATACAACCGATTCGGGGCAGTATTACGCGGAAATCCCGCAAAATTCTCGGTTTGAACAGGTTACACGGTGCGTCCGACCGGCTGTCGGGGAGCCGTGCCGCGTGCCCCACGAGCTAACTATGACCAAGAAAGAAGTTGCCGCCGTACTCGAAGAAATCGCGATCCTGCTCGAACTGTGCGGCGAAAATCCGTTCAAGGCCCGCTCTTATCAGAACGTGGCGCGGGCGCTCGAGCAGCATGAGGAAGACCTGGACACGCTCGTGCGCGAAAAGCGGCTGCGGGAAGTCAAAGGCGTCGGCGACGCCCTGGAACAGAAAATCGAGGAACTGGTCACGACGGGAAAGCTGGGCTACCACCAGGAGTTGAGGGCCAAGTTTCCGGAGACGCTTTTCGAAATGTTCGTAATACCGGGCCTCGGCGCAAAACGGATAAAGACCTTGTATGAAGACCTGAAGATTCAATCGCTGGGGGAGCTCGAGTACGCGTGCCGGAAAGGAAAGATCGCCGGACTGAAGGGGTTTGGCGAAAAGATGCAGCAGAAGATTCTTGAGGGCATCGCGTTCTCCAAGAAACACCAGGGACTGTATCTATTTCACAAGGCCCTCGAAGAAGCCACCCGGCTCCGGGAATGGATTGAGAAGGACAAGGCGGTCATCCGGATCGAGGTCGCGGGCAGCCTGCGCCGGCGAAAGGAAGTCGTGAAGGACATCGACATCGTTGCCTCGTCGAACAAGCCCGAGACCCTGATGCGGCGGTTCGTCGGGGCCGAAGGCGTGGAACGGGTCACCGGCCACGGCGAAACCAAATCGAGTGTTGTGCTCAAGTCGGGCATGGCGGCGGATCTGCGCGTCGTCACCGCTGCCGAGTTCCCCTATGCGCTCCACCATTTCACCGGCAGCAAAGCACACAACGTCGCCATGCGGCAGCGCGCCAGAGACCTCGGTTTGAAAATGAACGAGTACGGTTTGTTCCGCGGCGACACCTTGATCAAATGCAAGGACGAGCGCGCGCTATTCAAGGAATTGGGTCTGCCGTTCATTCCTCCGGAACTGCGCGAAGACATGGGCGAACTCGAGTTGAACACGGAGCCGGCGCTTGTCGAGCGAACGGATCTCGTCGGCCTGATCCACTGTCATACGAACTACAGCGACGGCGCCGCCACCGTCGCGCAGATGGCCGAAGCCGCTAAACAGGAGGGTTACCAATACCTCGTGCTGGCCGATCACAGCCAGAGCGCCGCCTACGCCGGCGGGCTCTCGCCCACGACGGTAAAGAAACAGCACAAGGAGATCGACGCGATCAACTCCAAGATGAAAGGCTTCCGGATCATCAAAGGAATCGAATCGGATATCCGCGCGGACGGGTCGCTCGACTACGATGAGAGCATTCTGAAATCGTTCGAGGTGATCATCGCGTCGGTGCACAGCGGGTTGAACATGTCCGAAGCCGACGCGACGCGACGCGTCGTGAAGGCGATTGAAAACTCCTATACCACAATACTGGGGCACCCGACCGGACGCCTCCTGCTCATGCGCGAAGGGTACCCGCTGGATTACGAAAAGGTGTTTGATGCTGCGGTGGCCAACCGGGTGGCAATCGAGATCAATGCCAACCCGCACCGCCTCGACCTTGATTGGCGATACATCAAGCGCGCCCGCGACAAGGGCGTCATGTTCAGCATTGGACCGGACGCGCACAGCGTGGAAGGCATTGCGGACGTTCAATTCGGCGTGGGCATCGCGCGGAAGGGATGGCTTGCGCCCGAACACCTTCTGAACGCGATGACCGCGCAGCAACTCCTCGCATGGAAGACGCGCTGATGCCGCCGCTCAAGAACACGCTCGAGGGAAAGCGATCGCGCGCGGCCGAAGTCCTGCGCCGCCTGCGCGCCGAGTATCCCGATGCGACATGCTCGCTCGATTTCAAGGATCCCCTGCAGCTTCTGGTCGCCACGATTCTGGCGGCGCAGTGTACCGATGAGCGCGTGAACATCGTCACGAAGTCGCTGTTCAAGAAGTATCGCCGGCCCGCGGACTACGTGAACGCCCCTGTCGGCGAACTCGAGGAAGACATCCGCACCTGCGGCTTCTTCAATCAGAAGGCGAAAAGCATCCGCCATGCGTGCAGAACGATCATCGAGCGGTACGGCGGCAAAGTCCCCGGCACTATGGAGGAACTCCTGACCCTGGACGGCGTGGGCCGCAAGACCGCCAACGTCATCCTCGGCGAATGTTTCGGCGTTCCCGGCGTCATTGTCGACACACACTGCACCAGGCTGGCCAACCGCCTGGGGTTCACCCGGAACACCGACGCGGGCAAGATCGAACAGGACATCATGAGAATCGTTCCCCGAGAGGACTGGAACATCTTCTCGCATTGCCTCGTGTTTCATGGACGCGCCGTCTGCAACGCCCGCGCCCCGCGGTGTTCCGAATGTGTCGTCAATACGCTCTGCCCCTTCCCCGCTACGCCGCAGGGCAGGAAGATCGCGAAGTGAAGGGGATGGTCCATGCCTGAAACCGCCCCGTCGAGCGGGAACCGGTCCGCATACTTTATCGTTTCGTATGTGGCGGTGGTCCTCCTGATCGACGCGCTCGCAACCAACCGCGTCCACTGGGACCTCGACCTCGGCGTCGTGCAATGGTCAATCGAGTGGCGAAACTTCATGTGGCGTCACGATGACCAGTTCGACTCGTTCAAGTTTGTCCTCTGGTTGGTCGTTCCGTTCGCCTACAGCCTCGGTTCGGGGATGGACTGGGGCTACTTCGGCTTCGGGCGGTGGAAAAAAAACGATCTCCTGCTGCTCGCAGGCTTGATCGTCCTCGGCGGGCTGGCGGTCGGCGCCATCGCGTTCATCCCCGCGCTGCGCGAGTATTATCCTTCTCAGCGCGCGCTCTCGTGGCATTCGAAGAACAAACTGCTCTACATGCAGTTGATGTGGAACCTCTCGTGGCTTCCGGGTTGGGAGTTCCTGCACCGCTATTTCCTGCTCAATGCCGTCCAATCGCGTTGGCCGCGGTTCGGCTGGGTCCTTGTCCCTGTCGCCGAGGGACTCTACCACCTGCAAAAGCATTGGACGGAAATGCTCGCCATGGTCGCCGCGTCCGTCTTTTTCACGCAGTGGACCATGCGCCGCAAGAACTTGATGCTCCCGTTCATCGTCCACGCCGCTGTCGAGTTGGGCCTGGCCGCATTCCGAATTCTGGTGTAGGTAGGCGCAGCGGGGCCGCGGCGGTTGCCTTGCATGGTCGGCGGCCTACAGATTCGCCTGGACTCGCTTACGAAGAACATTGAGGCGTTCAGCAAGAAGTTTCGGGTGGTGAACCCGCAAATGCATTTTCAGCCACCGATACACACCGATGAACACCGATGGCCGAGGGGCCGTGGTCGGTCCGTGTTGGTGTTTCCGTGGCTCGAGTGGATGGTTCGCGCGGCGCGCAGCGCGGCAGACCGCAGCCCCTCAGAACGCGGGCGGGCTGAACACAGCGCCCGCACAACGGCGCACAGCGCGACAGGAGCGCAACCGGACGGAGAGCAACCGGACCGATCACAATTCGACAAAGCACAGCGCCCGCCCCCTCTGTCATTCCGAAGCGAAGCGAGGAATCTGGGTATACCGAGGACCACGTGCCCGCACACGACCGACACTATTACGTGTACATTATGGCCAGCCTATCCAAGGTCCTGTACGTGGGAGTGACGAACAACCTTGACCGACGCGTATACGAACACAAGCAAGGCCAAACGCCCGGTTTCACGTCGCGCTACAAAGTCAACCGCCTTGTGTACTTCGAGGTGTTCAACGACATCCGGTACGCGATCATGCGCGAGAAACAGATTAAGTCTTGGCGAAGGGAAAGATTGCGTTGATCAAGTCGCAGAACCCCTCCTGGTCCGATCTGTCGGCGGCAGACGACGGCTGAGTGCCGAAGCAGATTCCTCCTTCGCGAAGCGCGCCGTCGGAATGACAGGCGGGGGCGTTCTTAAGGGTCGGTAAGGCTCGGTCGTGATACCGCTGCAGTCGAGGACAAAGTCTGATGCGCGAGTATAATCAGATACTGCGCGTCTATCCCGCATGGTGCGCGACTGCCCTCTGCCATACCGCCCGCCCCTTCTGTCATTCCGACGCGAAGCGAGGAATCCGGGCGAACCGAGAACCCCGTGCCCCCTGGCGTTCGGTGTTCGCCTTGTACGCTGTGGTCATCGCATCGTTCTATCGTGGCGCTTACGACGGGCGATAGACACGTTCAGCACGAGGTATCGAATCGTGAACCCGTCGTGGCGTACGGCATGGCGCAGCGTGTTGCGGTCTCCGCCGCCCGTCTTCCGCGACAGGCGGCGCTATCCCGCATTTCTCACCAGTCGCTCCCGATGACGGGAGCGACTGGTGAGAAATGCTCAGGAGATAGCATAGAAGTCAATCGGGTGAGGATTTTTCACACCAACAGCCCGTTTTCCCTGTGGCTGCATAAAGGTATGTGACGCACGAAGCTGTATCCTTCATTGCCCGCGGGTGCGAAAAATCCGGGCTATCACTCTTCTTCCACCGGAAGCAACGTGATGTAAATGTCCTCTCCTTCGACTTTCAAGCCGTACCGCCTCAGCCGGGTGGACTCGTGCGTGAGGCACTCTCCCGTGCGGACGTTGTAGACCCAACCGTGGCGCGGGCAGGTCACGATGTCGCCGTCGAACCGGCCCGTCGTGAGGTCCCAGTTTTGGTGCTTGCAACTGATTTCCGTGGCAAAAAAGGACCCGTCCGGGTCGCGGAAGACGGCCACGTTTCTCGCTAGCAACTTGAATTTGCGAAATCGTTGCCCCTCAAAGTCCGAGGTCTTGGCAATCTTGACGTACTGCCGCTCCATACCGCGCCATTGTACCACGCGCAGGACCGCCGGCCCGGCCCCTCGTTGCGTGTCGGGCCATCCGCTGGTAGTATAAGCGGGTTTACGAGGCAATCCGCGGACGATGTCTGAACACCAAAAACCCAGTGGCGATACGACCCGATTGGTACTGGCGGAGGAACTGGCCAGCCTGCGCGCCCGCATGCAAGGGCGGCGCGCGAGCCTCATCGTGCTTTCGGGCTGGCAGATCGGCCACGAATTTGCCTTGGAAGGCGCCAACTGGACCATTGGCCGCTCACCCGATGTCGAGATCACGATCAATCTGCCGTCCGTCTCCAGACAACACGCGCGAATTTCGCGGGCGCGAGACGACGAAGCCGAGTACTTCGAGATCACCGATCTCGGGAGTATGAACGGCACCCACGTGAACAACGAACTCATTTCGCCGTCCGTCCGCTTGAACAACGGCGACAAAATCCAACTCGGCGACGTCGTCGTGAAATTCATGCTCCAGGATGCCGTCGAGGCCGAGTTCCATCAGGAAGTCGCCCGCCGGATTCACTACAACCAATTGACCGGCCTGCTCACCCTCGAGTCGTTCAAGCCGCATCTCGCCGAGGAGATCGCCCACGCGAAGCCCGGTACTCGTTTCACCATCGCAATGACCGACCTCGACGGGCTCAAGAAGGTGAACGACACCTTCGGCCACCTTATGGGCAGCCGGATCATTCAGGAGATGGGCGCGGTGATGCGCGGTATCCTGCGGCAAAGGGACCGCGCCGGCTTGTACGGGGGCGATGAGGCCATCCTCCTGTTTCCCGACACGCCTATCGACAAGGCCCTCGAGATCGCGGAATCGCTCCGAATCGGGATCGCCGACTGCAAGTTCGAAGCCGGCGGGCAAACCTTCGGGGTGACCATCAGCCAAGGCCTTGCCGAATTCCCCACGCACGGGGATACGGTGGAGAAGCTCATCGCCGCGGCGGACGGAGCCCTGTATGCCGCCAAAGGAGCGGGACGCAACTGCGTGCGCGTCGTGGAGGGCTGAAATGCCCCCCATCGTGACCTTGACCACGGATTTCGGCACCCGCGATTCGTATGTCGCGGTGATGAAGGGCGTGCTGCTCAGCGCCTGCCCGGACCTGCGCATCGTCGATCTGACCCATGACATCGCTCCCCAGGACGTATTCGGCGCCGCGTATTTCCTGGCGGAAGCCGCCACGTGGTATCCGGAAGGCACAATCCACTGCGCCGTCATTGATCCCGGCGTGGGCACCACGCGGCTGCCCATAGTCGTCCGCGCCCGAAACTACTTTTTTGTCGGGCCGGACAACGGTCTGTTGACGTTCATCTCAAAGAAAATCTCGATTGACGAGGCGCGCAGCATCACCAATCCCCGCTTCATGCTGCCCGAGATCAGCGCGACGTTCCACGGCCGAGACATTTTTGCGCCCACGGCCGCATGCCTGGCCCGCGGCGCGCCCATGGAGGAAGCCGGCGATCGGCTGACCGCCCTCACGATGCTCGAAATACCCTGCGCAAAGGTCGACGAGAACGGCAATCTGTGCGGGGTCGTGGTGCATGTGGACCGCTTCGGCAACGCCATCACGAACATTCATCGCTCGCAAGTGCCCGAACGCAAGGACGTGACGGTCCGCATCGGAAGCGAATCCGTCTACGGCATTCACGAGACCTACGGCGATGTCGATCCCGGTCGGTCCGTGGCCCTCTTCGGCAGCGCGGATTACCTCGAAATCGCAATCCACCGCGGGAACGCCGCGGACAAGTTCGGGGCGCACCGCGGCACCCGCGTCGAAATCAGGCGGTAAGAGTTGAAGTCCGTTGCGATACGGCCGCGCGGCCCGCTCGACGCGCAGGTCGCCATTCCCGGTTCGAAGAGCTGTACCGCGCGCGCGTTGATCATGGCGGGTTTGACGCGCGGTGAAAGCGCCTTGCTCGAACCCGCGGACTGCGACGACACCGATTATATGGTGGCCGGCCTGCGCGGCCTCGGAGTGCAAGTCCAGCGCGAGGGCAATACATTGCGCGTCGGCGGCGGCCCGCTCCGGCCCCCGTCGAAGCCTTTGTTCCTAGGCAATTCCGGCACCGCCGTTCGGTTCCTCGCGGCGGCCTGCGCCACGCTCGATGGCGAAGCCACGCTCGACGGCTCGCCGCGGATGCGGGAACGCCCCATTCGCGACTTGGCGGATGCTCTAGCTTCGTGGGGCGTGGAAACGCGCAGCGCAACCGGATGCCCCCCGCTTCTCGTGCGCTCGACCGGAGCATTCGGAGGTTCGACCTCGGTCAAGGGCAGCGCCAGCAGCCAGTATCTCTCGGGCCTGCTCATGGTCGCCCCCTGCGCCACACTCGACGCAACGATTGCGATCGAGGGCGAGCTGGTGTCAAAGCCGTATGTCGACCTCACGATCGCCATGATGGCCGAACGTGGCGTGGCCGTGTTCAACGAAGACTATCACCGTTTCCACATCCCGTCCGGTCAGCCGTATAGGCCGGGCCCGTACCCTATCGAAGCCGATGCGTCGGGCGCATCCTACTTCTTCGCTGCGGCGGCCGTCGCAGGCGGGCGCGTGCGCGTCTTGAATTTGTCGAAAGCATCGCACCAGGGCGACGCGCGCTTTCCCCGCGTGCTCGAACAAATGGGCTGTACCGTGACGGAAGGGCCGGACTGGATCGAAGTCGCGGGATCCGGCGAACTGAGCGGCATCGACATCGATCTGAACGCCATGCCCGACATGGCGCAAACGCTCGCCGTCGTCGCGTTGTTCGCCAAGGGACCCACCCGGATTCGGAACGTGGCCAACCTGCGCATCAAGGAAACCGACCGCATCGCCGCCACCGCCGCCGAACTGCGCAAACTCGGCGCCACCGTGCATGAATTCGACGACGGTCTCGAGATCGCACCCGGGAAACCGCGCGCCGCCGCCATCGACACCTACGACGACCACCGCATGGCGATGAGCTTCGCCGTCGCCGGATTGCGCATTCCCGGCGTGGCGATCCACGAGCCCGGCTGCGTGTCGAAAACGTTTCCGGATTTCTTCGCGCGATTCGAGTCTCTCCAATAGGGCGCCCGCATGTCGCCATCCGCCCGGACGGCCGCGGCGGCTTACCATGGTTGTCCGCGCGACAGGAATGGCGCCGACCGCTCCGTATTCGCCCGCGCAGCGTTCTGTTTGCAACGTCTTCGCTGCCGGTTATAATGGCGGGATTGTTTCCCGGTCGTTCCATTGCAGGAGGGAGAGTTATGGCCAAAAAGACGTTGAATGTCGCCCTGATCGGCACGAAATTCATGGGCAAGGCGCACAGCAACGCGTTCCGGCAGGTGAACCGTTTCTTCGATTTGCCGTATGAACCGGTGATGAAAGTCATCTGCGGGCGCAGTGCGGATGAGACCCGCGCGGCGGCGAAAAAGTTCGGGTGGGAGGAAGCCGACACCAACTGGCGGCGCGTCATCAACCGGGCGGACATCGATATCGTGGATATCGCCGCCTCGGGCGACATGCACCACCCCATGGCGATCGCCGCCGCCAAGGCCGGCAAGCACGTCATCTGCGAAAAGCCGCTCGCAAACACCCTCAAGCAGGCGGAAGAGATGACCGCGGCGGTGAAAAAGGCCGGGGTCAACCACATGTGCGGGTTCTCGTACCGCTTCGCGCCGGCGGTCGCCACGATCAAACAGATGATCCAGAACGGGGAACTCGGCGAAATCTACCATTTCCGCGCCTGTTACCAACAGGACTGGATCGTCGATCCCGAGTTTCCCTTGAACTGGCGCCTGCAAAAGAAGACCGCCGGCAGCGGCACGTTGGGCGATATCGGCGCGCATATCACGGACATGTGCCACAATCTCCTCGGACCGGTTGACTCCGTTTCCTCGATCATGCGCACCTTCGTCACCGAGCGGCCCCTGGCCGACCGCGCCGCCACCATCGCGGCGAAATCCGGCCACAAGAAGACTTCCAAGAAGGGCAAGGTCGACGTGGACGACGCCGCCGTTTTCATCGCCACGATCAAGGGGTCGAGGGCGTTGGCCACGTTCGAGGCGACGCGCTTCGCGCCGGGACGGCGCAACTACAACTGCATCGAGATTTACGGCAGCAAAGGCAGCGTGATCTGGAACCAGGAAGACATGAACGTCTTTCATTTCTACAATTGCGCGGACCCGGGGCACGTGCAGGGGTTCCGCCGCATCCACGCGACCGACCCGGGGCACCCGTACATCCATGCGTGGTGGCCCAGCGCGCACATCATCGGCTATGAGCATCTGTTCGTGCATGAGGTGTACGATTTCATCACGCAGCTCGGGAAGAAGAAGGTGACCTATCCGACGTTCGAAGACGGGCTTGCGTGCCAGAAGGTGCTGGCGGCCGTGGAAAAGTCGAGCAAGAGCAGGAAGTGGGAAAAAGTATAGGGAGTTGAGCACGGGGAATCTGGGGAAGGAATGTGATCGGGCAGCTCACTTACTTTTCCCGCGATCGAAACTAGTTTGAAATCTATGGCCAGGAAACAAAAGAGAGCGCCGCATCGTGCCGAGGTATTGGACGGTGCTCCGATCCGTTATGCGCCGGAGAACGGGCAGTTCTGAGGGAACTCACATTCCGAATTCCCCCGTGTTTCCCGTGTCCCCGTGGTGTAATGAAAGGGAGGAGAGGAAAATGAAACTGGGCTTTTTGACGGTGATGTTCAGCGATTTGCCGCTGACGAAGGTGATGGACATTATTCGTCCGATGGGGTTGCAGACGGTTGAATTGGGCACGGGCAACTATCCCGGCAATGCGCACTGCAATCTGAAGGAGATGCTGGAGTCAAAACCGAAGCGCGACGAACTCAAGGCGATGCTGAAAGGCGAAGGCCTCGAGATCAGCGCCTTGAGCTGCCACGGCAACTGCCTTCATCCGGACGAGGCCTTTGCGAAGAAGAACATTCAGGTGCAGACGGACACGATCAAACTGGCGAACCTTTTGGGCGTGAAAGTGGTGATCGATTTCTCCGGTTGTCCGGGGTCGGACGAGAAATCAACGAAACCGAACTGGGTGACCTGTCCCTGGCCTCCGGATTACCTCGAGATTCTGGAATGGCAGTGGGCCAAGAAAGTCATTCCCTATTGGACAAAGCAGGCGAAGTTCGCCGCCGACAACGGCGTGAAGATGGCCTTCGAGGCGCACCCCGGCTTTGTGGTGTACAACCCGGAGACGCTGCTGAAACTGCGCAAGGAATGCGGCGCGAACATCGGGGCAAACTTCGACCCGAGCCACTTCTTCTGGCAGGGGATCGATCCCGTCGATGCGGTGCGCGCGCTGGGCGGAAAGGCCATATTCCACGTGCACGCGAAGGACTCGAAAGTCTACACGCAGAACGCGACTGTGAACGGAGTGCTCGACACCAAGCACTACGGCGACGAACTCAACCGGTCCTGGATCTTCCGTACGGTCGGCTATGGACACAGCGTCGAGTGGTGGAAGGATTTCGCCTCCACGCTGCGGATGGTCGGCTACGACGGCGCCATCTCGATCGAGCATGAAGACTCGCTCATGTCGCGCACCGAAGGACTCAAGAAAGCGGTGGAAGTCCTCAAACAGTGCCTCATTTTCGACAAGAAGACGGCGATCACGTGGGCGTGATAATATAGTGTGAGGCTGGGAGGCAGGTTCCCAGCCTCACATAGACAACCCATCTGGAGTCGTGGCATTGCGCTTGACCAGGCTGTGTGCAAGGAGATACCGGTCACTCTACGATATCGATTGGCGTCTTGGCCCGCTCAATGTTTTGATTGGTCCCAATGCGGGCGGCAAATCAAATGTTCTGGATCTCTTGGAGTTGGTTCGTGATGCCGCCTGGGGTCACCTGAAGGAATCAATTCTATCGCGCGGTGGAATTACTTCTGTGTTTTTCGACGGTGAAGGGCCAAGTTTCTCGATGAAACTTGAACATGAGGCCACGCGAGGTCTTGGCCGGCTCATCTACGACGTGGAAGTCTCCCGGGTCGCGAAATACGAAGACCCCCTCGTGCGGAGGGAGTCACTCATTCAAATTGATTCGAGCGGCGCGAAGACACCCCTAATTAGCAGAAGTTCGGGAACTGCGACGTTTTTCAATAACCGAACGAGGGCGACCGAGAAGCTCCCTATGGCCGAATCGCTGAGCGAAACGGCTCTGCACGAATTTGTGCGAATTGGAAACCCGGCGCTTCCGCAGCGAAAGTACCAGAAATGCTTGGGCCGCTTCGAGGTATTCAAACACTTTGACACCGGACCAAACGCGCCGGTTCGAAGCGCCTGCGTGACGAGCTATGATCGCTGGTTATTCGCCGACGGCAGCAATCTAACGCAATACCTGCACACGCTTACCGCGGAAAGCAAGGAGTTCCGGGCTAATCTTCGGGCCGCCATGGACGCCGCATTTGCAGGCGAGTTCGAAGAAGCAATCTTTGCCCCCGTTGCGGACCAGAGGATTCAACTGAAGATTCGCTGGAAGCACCTCAAGAAACCCCGGTCTGCATCGGAGCTTTCGGACGGAACGATTCGGTTTCTTTACCTGATCTCAATCCTGTTGGACCCGGAACCACCCCCGCTTATCGCGATAGATGAACCGGAAACGGGACTCCACCCGCGAATGATGGCGATTATCGCGGAGCTTGCGGTGGAGGCGTCTCGCCGGACACAAGTCATTTTTGTAACCCATTCGCCCGACTTTCTCGACGCGTTCGGCCATGATGCCCCATTGTCGACGACAGTGATGGAACTGGCCGACGGAAAAAGCCAGTTGCACATGCCCACGGAGAGTGAGCTTCGTCACTGGCTCAGCGAATACTCTCTGGGTGAAATCTTTCGATCAGGCACACTTGAAGGTTTGGTATGAGGTTTGTCCTCATCGCGGAAGGGGAAACCGAACGACGTGCCCTTCCCGGGTTCCTCGGCCGTTGGCTTAACCCCAAACTCACCAGACCTGTCGGGATACGCGTTGACAACATGCGAAGTTCAGCCACATTGCTTCGCGAGATCGTTCGGAGGTCAAAGACACATCTTTCATCACCGGTCGCGGCAAACGACCTCGCTGGCGTGATCGGTCTGGTGGATTTTCGGGATGTCCCATTTCCGCCGAAATGCAAATCCGTCCTTTCCCGATACGCTTGGATTACCGAGAAGGTTCAAAGGGAGGTCGCCCATCCCAGGTTTCGTATGCACTGCGCAGTGCACGAATTGGAAGCTTGGATTCTAAGTCAACCAGGAATACTTCCGACCGCCGTTGCCCATGCGCTTCCAAAAAGGGCGTCGAACCCCGAAGAACTAAACTTTGATAGGCCTCCTTCACGAATTCTCCAGCGATTGTACTGGGAAAAGCGGCGCCATCGTTTCATGAAGACGATTGACGGTGTTAACTTGATTCAAAAACTCGATCCTGACGTTGCATATGGCAAATGCCCTTTTCTCCAGCGCTTGTTGGATGACATGCTATATCTTGCAAGAAGGAAGGGCCAATGAATGCCTTCCCGTTTCGCGCCTCTTCGTTTGTCTTGATTATCCACGCATTAACGTTCCACGTTGGCGAATTCACCGCATTCGCGCAGGAGCATGAGCCCGGCAACCGCGGCATGATCATGCGGCGCGACACACGGCCCCCCGAGCCGCCGCCACCGCCGCCGGAGCCTGAACACAAGCGCGACGCCGAACCTCCTCCGCCGCCGAGGCGCGGACTCGCTGACGCGCCGCCGGACTCGTCCGCATGGGCGGTGGGTCTCAACGAGTATTTCGAGACCCACCTGGCGAATCCCACCCCCGACGAGGTGCTGGGCGCGCTTGTCACGCGGATGAACCGCGCGACACTGGCGGGAACGGCGCCGGGAAGAGAGTTCGTCGCGTTCTCGGAATGGCTCAAGACCTTTCGACGCTCGCTGCCGAAGAACGAATCCGAAACGAAATCGGTCGAAGGTCTTTACCGAAACGTGTCGGACTGGGTCGCGCTTGAATCGGAATACCACGACGGCGGGGACCGATCGGTGTTGAAACGCCTCGTCAGAGTCGTCCAGTCGCAGGCGGAACTCGATCCCGGGCTTGATCCGGAGCGCCGGCAGCGCATCATCAACACGATTGAGAAGGACGGACTGTTTGTTCCCGCGGGCATACTTTTCGGTTACTCGGTGCTGCCCTACCGCAACGTGAAGGTCCCGGCGGGATACGTACCGCTCGAGGTCCCCGTTCAGCCCCGATTCGTAGACGTCGAGCGCAGGGCCATGGCGAACTATGACTTTCTCGAAGCGCCTGGGCCGATTTTCCGGGTCGATTTCGACACGCTGCACTCCGTCGCGGTCCGCGTCGAACAGAGCGCGGACGGACAGAACTACTCGGTGGTCCAGGAGTGGACTTCGCAGCACCCCGGCGGGGTGCGGGGGCCGGTCATCCTCCAGCGGCCATTCCGTGCGCGCTACGCGCGCGTGACCTGCGAATCGCAACGCGAAACGGCCATATTGCGCAATCCGCGCATATTCGCGTTGAAGGAACCGGCCGCCGCAATCTGTCCGTCGTCGAATGCCGTTCCCGTGCTCGATGCGTCGTTCAAGGAAAAGCCGTGGCCGTTAAAGGCGCAGATTGACGGCTTCGTCAACGTGGACCAGAAGGCGTTCGCGGAATCGCAGACCACGGTCCGTATCGTACGTACCAGCGGCGCTCTCTACATCGGCGCGTACTGTCGAGAAGCACGCATGGACACGATGGCCGCCGGGATGGACGCGCACGACGCACCGCTGTGGGACGAAGAGTCGTTCGAGGTGCGAATCCGCCCCGAGGGCGGGCCTGTGCACCGATTCATCGTTAATCCGCGCGGAGCGCGGTTCGAGAGCCGCGACGGTGAAGATTCGTGGGACGGCGAGTGGAGCGCCGTGTGCAAGTCGTACCCGCTCGGCTGGGCCGCGGAAATTGAGATTCCCTTCGCCACGCTCGGCGCAAGACCGTCCACATCGGATTGGAGGATGGACTGCGCGCGGGTCCGCCACAATGTGGCCCGAGAACACTCGGTTTGGGCCTACGGCGCCGACGGCCCCGAATCGAACGGCGGACTGCTGATTTTCGAGTAGGCCGGCCGTCTACTTCGGCATCGAGTCAGAATTGCGTACCCACCACCGTGCCGTCGTTGTTCTGCGTGGGCAGGGCGCTGGACACCTTGACCGTTCCGTCGTCTTCGACAAACAAGTACCACACCGTGCCGTTCGGCGACGCCATCTTGATGCACCCGGGCGCGTTACCGCCGCTGCCGTCCCACGCCGTGATCACGCCGCGCATGCCTCCGTCGGTCCCCGCAACGACATCGCCGCCCTGGAACGTGCCGTCTCCGGTGAAGTCGGCGTTGCCCGTTGAGCCGTCCAACGCAATCTTGATCGTCGATACGCCGTTATACACGACGTAGGAAGGCGCGGAGCCCACGGTGAACACATGGCTCAAATCGGTCGAGTTGTTTCCGGAATGGAGCGTGAACTTCTTCGAGCCGGTCGTGTTGGTGGCGCGGAACATGCGAAACGACGCGTTGCTCGAGCCGTCCGCGGGCGCCGGCGTCAGATCGATCAAGGCCGCTCCGCTCGATGCGTTCTGCCGAAGATCCAACTGTGTTCCCGTCTGCACGAGCTGCGTCGATCCGGTCGAACTCAACGTGAGACTGCCAAGCAGGGTCACCCCCGCGCTCCCCTTCGCGATCTCCATGGCCTTGACCGGCGTGGACGAGCCATTGCGCGTGCCGAGGTGCAGCTTGTCGTTGGCCCCGTCAAACCACAGTGCGCCGCCGTTCTGCGCATCGGCTTCGTTCAAATTCAGATAGGTCGATCGTCCCGAGCCGGCCTGAATGGTCGCGGAGTGGTTCGCGGCATTGAATGCGCCGACTTCGAGGTCGCCACCAACCGCCGCGTTTCCATCGGTCAGGATGTCGCCGTTCTTCTCGAAGTCCGCGCCCCCGTCGACGGGCTCGCCATATCCTCCGCCGACTCGCAATTCCTCGAGGTACCTCGGGTTCGCCCCCACCGCCACCAGCGCCAGCGCGCTCACCACAATCGCCACGCACAAGAGCATGCGTCTACCCATGACTCGTCTCCCCCTGGATGTCGCAACGCGCCCCCTCACACGATCGGTCTGTCCACCCGGTCGGCCCGCGCGTTGCAGTCACGTACGTTGTCAGGGGTTTGGGATCGCTCCCTCGGCGACGATGGCTTCCCGGCGTTTGCGGGCGGACTCGAGCCTCCATCCGGAGCCGTGGGGAATGTATTGATCGAGCAGGCGCAGGGCCTCCAGGGTCCTTCCCCGCGCCTGAAGAAGGGCCGCTGCATGGAAGGTATTGTGGCTGGCCGGGTCGAGTCGGCTCCCCTCGAGGTAGGCGCTGAGCGCGGCATCGGTGTCGTCGAGCGCTTCCAGCGCGGCCCCGATATGGTAATAGGCCAGCGCCCGGATCGGGTTGTCCTTCGCGAATGCAAGAAACGCATTGGCCGCCCGCAGCGCGGCCTCGTGCTCGCCGGATTGAAACAGTGCGGCGCACAACAAGTCGTGAACGCGCGCGTCGGGAAACGTGGCAAGACACTCGCGCAACACGGGGACCGCTTCGTCCGGACGTTGCTTGCGAATGAGCAAACCGCCGAAATCCATCAGCGCCCATTCGCGCTGCCGCGGATCCTCGAACGGCACTTGAAAGGCCTGCCGGTAGGCAGCGACGGCGCCCTCCACGTCCCCCGCTTCGACAAGGCCCTTTGCGCGTTCCACGATCAATTCGCCGATGTTGCCGCTCAGCCGATCGACCAGCGGGCCTCCCCGGTGGGCATACGCGTACACACCGGCCGTAAAGAAGGCGAATGCGAGGACGCACACGGCCAGATACCCCGCGCGGGGCAACCGTTCCTCGTGGTATGGTCCTGGATGTTCCGGGTTTACTCGATCCATCGATAGACTCGTTCCCAATGGCGACGTATACTATTATGAGTGAATATCACGACCGAACGGCAACTTCAGATTCGTTGATTGCAGGAAACCCGTCACTTGTCCGTACTTACCCTTGATCCGTTGACCGATGACCGATGGACGTCCTTTATCGAAGGGCATCCCGAGGCGTCGATCTTCCATACGCGCGGCTGGCTCCGGGCCTTACACCGCACCTACGGATACGAGCCGACCGTTTTCACGACTACGCCTCGCGATCAGCCGCTGAAGAACGGGGTCGTATGCTGCCGCGTATCGAGTTGGCTCACGGGCAAACGCCTGGTTTCGCTGCCGTTTTCGGACCATTGCGAGCCGCTCGCGCCAACTCCGGACGAGCTTCGTGAGATTTTATGCGGCATTCAACAATGCGCGGATGATTCCGGTCTGAAATACGTTGAGCTTCGACCGCGAGTCCCGATAGCCGGCATCGCGGCCGTCGCGCCGGATTTCGGCGCCGGTGAATCATTCGCCCTGCACCGCATCGACCTCGCCGCGGATGAAGACACCCTGTTCAAGAACCTGCACAACGACTGCGTGCGACGCAAGGTCCGCAAGGCGGAGCGCGAAAACATCGAGTACGAATCCGGCGCCTCCGACCGGCTGCTCGACGAATTTTACGCGCTGACCCTGTTCACACGGCGCAAACACCAACTGCCGCCGCAGCCGCGCGCGTGGTTTCGCCACGTGCGGGACGGACTGGGCGCGCGCGCGCGGGTACTGATCGCGCGGAAGAACGGCAGGGCGATCGCGTCGCTGTTCATCACGTCGTTTGGCAACACACACTACTACAAGTACGGCAGTTCCGATCCCGAATACGCAAACCTTGGCGCGACGCCGGCGTTGTTCTGGCGCGCAATTACCGAGGCGAAACAGGCTGGAGCGCGCTGGCTGGATCTGGGGCGCAGCGAACTGTCGAATGAGGGGCTGCTGGTGTTCAAGGACCGTCTTGGCGCGACGCGGTCTCCATTGACGTATTACCGCTTCCCCGCTCCCGTTGCCGCCGAAACCAACGGGGACTGGAAGACCGCCGCCGCGAAGCGCGTGTTCGCCGCAATGCCGGACCGCGCCCTGATCGTCGCCGGCACCCTCCTCTACCGGCACATGGGATAACGCGCGTGCGCCGCCTCACCCCCGGAAGGATAGCCCCATGAACGACGCGCGCAAACGCATCGCGATGGTGGGGTACACCTTTTACGCTTCGGACGAGCGACTGAAGCGCCACGTGGCGAATCTCCTCGACGCGGGGTACGCGGTCGATGTCGTCACCTTGATCGATCCTCGGGGGGCCCGCGAGACCGACGAAGAACACGTCTCGTTCTTCTTGCCGATGGCGCGGCATTTCGAGCGCCAGGGAAAAGTCCGCATGTTTCTGGAATACGCGCGGTTCACGGTGTTGGCGGGCCTCATCCTGCTGCGCAATCATCTTTTCCGAAATTCGTATGCCCTGATTCACATCAACAACATGCCCAATTTCATCCTGTTTGGCGCCCTCCCCCTGCGACTGCTCGGAGTGCCGGTGCTGCTGGACGTCCACGACACGATGCCCGAGATCTACCAAAACAAGGCAGGCGTGCCGGAGAGACATTGGATGATTCGCGCGTTGTTCGTTGAAGAACGGGTGTGCATGAAACTGGCGAGTTTTGTCATCACGACGGAGCACACGAAGTGGGAGCGCCTGCTCGAAAACGGCCTGAGGAAAGAGAAGTCGGCGGTCACCCTGAACCTTGCCGACCCGTCGCTGTTCCCTCGCTTCGATATCCCAGACGGACCCGTCCCGGCAAAACCCCACTTCCGGCTTGTCTATCATGGCACCTTGACCCATCGCCTGGGAATGGACATTGCCATTCGCGCCGTCGCCCTGGCTCGGAGCAGAATCCCCCATATCCGCCTTGAGATCACCGGCGACGGCGAACAGCGACCGGAACTTCTCGCCCTGACACAGGAACTGGGGATCCAAGACGCCGTGCATTTCAGCGACGGTTTTGTACCGACAGAAGAACTAACGGAGTTGCTGAAGGGGGCGGACCTCGCGGTCGTGCCGTCCCGGAACAACATCGCGACCAGCCTGATGCTTCCGGTGAAGTTGTTGGAATATGTGCAGCTTGGCATACCGGTGGTGACCGTCGCCACGCCCACGATCACGCGATATTTCACCGAGGGCATGGTCCACTTCGTTCCTCCGGAAAATCCCGAAGCGCTCGCCGACAAAATCGTCTACCTGTACGAGCGGCCCGAATTGCGGCTCGAAACCGCGCGTAAGGCGCGGACCTTCTTCGAGCGGCACAACTTTGAAACCGAACGCGATACCTACCGCGCCGTCGTGCGCCGGTTGCTGAAAGAACCTTCCGATTCGCAATGACAAACACCTTCCGCCAATACTTTCGCTGCCCGGACGAGTTCGACTGCTTTCGGATCACCACCTCCGCCGCGGCCGACCAGGGCTTTTTCCGCTTCGGAAACGACGCCATATGCTTCGGCCGCGTGGACCACGCGGAACAATCCGTTTCGATGCCGGACGCCTTGTGGGATGCGTGTCTCGAATGCCGAATCCGCGGCGGTGTCTGCGATCTGCCGTTCGACCCGGATGAGGTGGCACGAAACCTTCGTCATGAGAAATATGTACTTGGGGATACGGCGAGCGTCACATCAGGCGGTATGGCCGGCAAGCTCGTTCGCGGCGCGTACTACGCCGTCCGGCCCTTGCTGCCCGTCAACGTCCGCAAGCACCTTCAGCGGCGCGCGCTGCGCGGGTGGGACCGCATCCCGTTTCCGCGCTGGCCGGTGGATGTATCGGTCGACGCACTGATGCAGGAGTTGATGTCGCTCTCGATTCGCGCGAGGGACGGCGACTCGGTCCCGTTCATCTGGTTCTGGCCGGACGGCTATAGGGGAGCGCTGATCATCACGCATGACGTCGAGACCGCGGCCGGGCGCGACTACTGTTCGACCCTGATGGACGTGACAGCCGCGCGCGGGTTCCGATCGTCGTTCCAGATTGTGCCCGAGCGGCGCTACGACGTGCCCGACTCGTACCTCGACGAAATCCGGTCGCGCGGGTTCGAGGTGAACTTGCACGGCTTGTACCACGACGGGCATTTGTTCCGAAGCGGACCCGAGTTCAAGGCCCGTGCGACGCAGATCAACGCATACGCGAGGAAGTGGGGGGCGGCGGGGTTTCGTTCGCCGGTGCTGTATCGCAACGCGGATTGGATGGATGCGCTCGAGTTTGAATATGACCTGACGTTTCCGAATGTGGCGCATTTGGATCCGCAACGCGGGGGGTGCTGCACGGTGATGCCGTACTTCCTTGGGCGCATGGTCGAACTGCCGCTCACGACGACGCAAGACTATTCGCTGTTTCACATCCTGCGGACCCATTCGCTCGACCTGTGGAAGCAGCAAGTGGATCGGATTCTGGCGAACGATGGGCTCGTGTCGATTCTTGTGCACCCCGATTACGTGATCGACGAGAAGCCGAGAGCCGCGTACGCGGCCCTGCTTGATTATCTTCGCGAGGTGTGCGACGCGCGGCGCGTGTGGGCCGCCCTGCCCCGAGACGCCGCGTCCTGGTGGCGCCGCCGCAACGAGCTTAAACTGGTCCAGCGCGACGGCTTGTGGAGGGTCGAGGGTGAAGGCGCCGAACGCGCGCGAGTGGCATTCGCGCGAATCAGCGACGACGCCCTGTGCTTTGATGTGGATGCTAGCCCGCATTTCTCACCAGTCGCTCCCGTTGACGGGAGCGACTGGTGAGAAATGCTCAGGAGATAGCAGAGAAGTCAATCGGGTGAGGATTTTTCACGCCAACAGCCCGTTTTTCCCGTCGCTGCATAAAGGTATGTGCCGCACGAAGCTGTATCCTTCATTGCCCGCGGGTGTGAAAAATCCGGGCTAGGATGGCTTCCTCGCCGCAATGAGCAGCCACGGACTCTGGCCGATCCATCGGCCGAGGCCCAGCGCGTTTTCAAAAAAGGCGAACAGCGGCACGAGGCGCGAATTCGAGCTGGCATGGAACGGCATCCAGACGAACCCCTCCATTCGGATCGTGTCGAACCCCGCCGTCCGCAATGCGTTCACGTAGTCGGCCGGGCGGCCCACGTTGTATTCCACGTTTCTCGATCCGCGCAGCGCCCGCAACGCATAGCGCCAGCTCCGGCCGTTGAGTTCGGTGAACACAAACCATCCGCCCGGCTTCAGGTGCGAATGAATTTTGCCGAAGAGTTCCTCGAACCGCACCGAAGTGAACGATTGGACCGATTCAATGCCGATCACCGCGTCGAACGGCTGGTCGAAGGATTGTGTCAGAAAATCGCCGCAAACGGTAGTGACGCCGGGAAGCTTTCGATCGCGCAGAATATTCAGGGCCGCTTCCGAAATGTCCGCGACCGTCACGCTGTGTCCGCGCTCGGCCAGCGGCGCGGCGAACCGCCCGCTACCGCCGCCTACATCGAGAATCCGCAGCTTCTCCCCGTGGAGGTGTTCAAGGAGAAACGCCAACTCCTTGCGCGTTTTGTAACGTCCCATGGCGTTCGCGTAGCCCCGCGGATTATTGACATCCCAAAGGTACGCATTCGTTTTCGCTTCTGCCATTGCATTCGCCCTGTCGTGAACGCACCGGAAAGAAAGATATTCTAGGCCACGTTTGCGAGTCGTGTAAAGGCGGCCTCATGGTTGCCGTAACGTTTGGATGGATTGCCGGATCCGCTCGTGGGTGGCGGCATCGAGTTGGAAGTCCCGTGTCACCATCTCGAATTCAAACAACGCCTCGTTTCGCCGGCCGCAGAACGCGAGCAGTTCGGCGTAGGCCAGCCGAATGTCCAAGTCCGCCGGCTTTTCCAGCGCGAGCGGCCGCATCAGGGCCGACGCCTCGTCGCACCGATCAAGCTTCGCGATGATGCGCGCGCGAAACACGGCACATCGCGCCCGATCGTCCGCGTCGAGTACCGCCTCGGCGCGAAGGAGTGAATGCTCGGCCGCTGCGTACTCGCCCGTGTAATCGAGGATTGCGGCGAGATCGACGAGTGTTTGCGCGTCGTCCGGATTTTCGACCTTGAACGCGTCTGCCGCCGCATACAGGCTTAGCCCGGCCCATGCAAACTGCGACGCGGCGCCCGCGCCGGAACGCCGCACGGCGTCGGCCAGCGTGTGGATCGCTTCCGGCAGCGCGCTCTCGCCGCGCCTCCACACACGGGACACGGCTGTGACGTCATCGGGTGCGGGCAGTTGCCTCGCGGCCAGCGCGTCGGCATAGCGTTCCACGGATTGCTGAAACGGAAGGAGGCGACGGTTCGCTGCGGCCCAACGGTAGAATTCCGTCAAGACCAACGGATCCACGGGAAGCGCTTGCAGGGCCAGATCAAAGTAATCGCTTACGTCGTTCGCCTCATCCAGAATCATGGCCGTCTGCGCGAGCAGGCGATATAGTTCGCTTCGGTTCTCCGCTCCGTACGCCAGCGCGGCGGTGAAATGGGACCGTGCCGCACGGGCCGCTTCCTTCTCGTCTCTCGCCTGGCTGGCATCGCGCAGCGCTCCGGTCGCGTGTGCCAGCGCGATCCGCCCCGACACGTCTTCCGAATCCGGCAATACAGGACACAGCCGCGCCGCCGCATCCAGATGGCGGCGACATCTCGATAGGAATTCCTGAGAATCCGCGCCCGGTTTGGCGGCGGCCGCGATGAAGTATTCTTTTGCGAGCGCGATATGCGCGGGAATGTAATTGGGGTGGCGAGTCAGTGCGTATTCGTAGTTCGCGATTGCGTTCTCGTGTTGGGCCTGCGCCGCCCACAGGTTGCCCGCGTGATACGGCGGCAACCAGTTCCAGGGCGCCCACCGGTGCGCGGCATTCAGCACCCGAATCGCGCCTTCGTAGTCCTTCCAATAGACGGCGCCCAGTCCCTGTTGCAACCGGACCTGCGACGCGAAGATCCGAAGGCCCATCGTCCCCGTGAATGCGGCCATCGTAAGAACCGCGAGCGCGACGGCGCCGCGTTGGACCATGCCGGGCACAATAGTCTCCCCCCGACTCGAAACGGCGCCGCGGGAAACGGCCCCGTCCAGCGCGCCCGCGATCAGAGCGAATAGGGTGGCCGATGCGGGCGCGCGCAGATTGAATCCGAAAACGCCGTCCACGAGCATGGCTGTGAAGAACGCGGTCAGCAACGCCCCGACTTGCCGCCTCCCGCCGGGCTCGGGCGTGAACATGAAGTACACGCCGTAGAAAATGCCGGACAGCATCAGGGCGAGATACGCCAGCGCCCCGGGCAGACCCGCGTCTATGCCGGCCTGCAACGGTTCGCAATGGGTGTGCCGGTTATAGAGCCGCTTGCGCGCGAAGTGCTCCTGCTCGTGGCGGGTCCAGTACGGCGGGTTTTCGATTTCGTAGTTGCCGGGTCCGAACCCGGTCAGCGGGGCGTCTACGATCATGTGCGATCCGCTGTAGATCGAGTTGTAGCGCAGCAGCAGCGAGGAATCGAGCGCGGCGCCGCCCCCGCCGCCGGATGCGAGTATGCCCAACCCGATCGCGACGAACGCCGCGGCCGCCAAACCAAGCCCCGCGCAGAATGCGAGCGCCCCGCGCGCAGGGTTTTTCACCACGCGGGACGCCGCCAGTGCGCCCGCAACGACGACGCCGGATGCAGCCAGCGATACAAGACTGGCACGGTGTTGCGCGAGGACCAAATGCAACAGATAGACGGGGGGAAGTAACGCAGTCCAACGCCACCCCGGCTGGGTCGCGAGGAAAATGCTGAGCACGTTGGCAAGCAGCAGGGCATGTCCCGCGAGATTGGGATTGCCGAACGTTGCGGGCAGGTTCCGGTATTCATCGAGTTCCAGGTACGCCGGGTCCCAGGGAAACGGATCCACTCCCGCCTTCTGCAGCATTCCATACAGAGACGCGAGGAATACCGCGACGCAGTACGCGGCAATCAACGGTCGCGCCTGTTCCAAATTCGAGTACGCCTGTGATGCGACCCAGTACAACAAAAACAAAGCCACAATCCGACCGGACTCCGCGAGGCTGTTGCCGGGGTATGCGGAGAGCAGCGAGGCTGATACGCTGATGAGCGCAAACGCCGAAAACGGCCAGAACACTAGAACACCGCGGTGGGCGCGGACCGATCCCCGCGCCGCGGCAACCGCGTACGATGCCCCCAACACCGCCGCGGCGCCCGCCAACAGCAGGTTCTTGATGTCGACGGCAGGCTCAGGACTGACGGGAAACAAAACTAATACCTGCGCAAACGCGACAGTAGCCGCAGCCAGTCGCGCGTATCCGTGAATCCGCGTCAGTTCAGGCATTCCGCCCCCGCTGTCGGGTCCGAGTTTACCACGTCTACGTTGCGCCGATACTCGTGCTTTGACTCAATGGATTGGTGGCACATGCGTTCGAGAGTATACGAAGAAGCGGGGCGGCGGGTAATTCCTGGATACGTCCAAAGTGATACGGCAAAGGCGGCCGTTTCTTGCGGGTTGCGCCACGCATTTGCCGTCCCGCTCACAAGCTCGGCTTTCCGTTGTATAATTGGCGCAAAGAATAACAACTCGCAAACCCTTGCGTCCGTCTGCAATAGACGCGTCACGGACGCGCGTTGCCGCTCGTGCGCGGGGTGGCGACGAGTCAATCGGCCGTCCGGTACGTGGCGCATTGCAAGGTGCTTCTGCATGCCAGGCGAAGCACTCCAATACCGGATGGCCGCCAGTGATTCTGCGCTACCAGGAAGGTTGCTTGTAATTCATGGGCGCGGGCGGTATCCTGCCGACCGCATGCGCAGGTCCTCCACCCGTAGACGGACACCGCAGCACAACCGGACGAAGAATGATGGGTCTTCAGGAAATGCGTGGGCAACGGGCGCCGCTCCTCATGTTGGCGCTGGCGGCCGCCTTGGCCGTGCCCGCCCAGGAACCGTTCAAACCCAACGGCTCCGTGATACTCCTCACGGACTATGGCTCCGATTCCGTATACGTCGGCATTCTGAAAGGGGCGATCTACTCAAAGTTCGGAGGCGCCCGCATCGACGCCATTACCAATGCGGTCCCGCCCTTCGACATCGTGTCGGGGGCGTATCTGCTGGCGGAAGCGGCCGGCGAGTTTCCGAAGGGCACCGTCTTTACGTGCATCGTCGATCCCGGCGTGGGGACGGCGCGAAAATCCATCGCGGTCGAAACGATGAACGGCTATTGTTTCGTAGGGCCGGACAACGGTTTGATGAGTCTGGCGGCGCAACGTTTCGGCATCCGACAGGTCCGCGAGTTGACCAACAAGAAGTTTTGGCGGGCCGACACGATTTCCACGGTGTTCCACGGAAGGGACATCTATGGGCCGGTTTCGGCTTCGATAGCGGGCGGCGTACCGATCGAAGACGTGGGGACCCCGCTGGACCGACTCGTGGAACTGGATCTGCCCCGTAGCCGCGTGGAAAACGGAAAAGCGCACGGCGTCATCATTCGCACGGATCCCTACGGCAATATGGTATCGAACATCACCGCACCGGACCTCGACGCTATTGGCGCAAGACAGGGCGACCCGATAAAGGTGCAAATCGGTGCGGCGGCCTTTTCCGCGCCGTTCATGCGCACCTATGCCGAAGTTCCCGAAGGGGAACGGCTCGTCGTGCTGCAAAGCTCGGGATTCGTCGAGTTCGCCATCAACAAGGCCAGTCTCACGGACGCCATCCGCGAGGGTAACGGAGCGGCAGTCACCATCGAACGGGAATGAGGCCCGCGCGATGCGCCTCGCGCCTCCCGCACCGCGTTGCCGCCTGAATCTACCCTCGCGTCACTCGCGTTCGATCGGGCGCACCCAGGACACCTGTGTGACAAGGTGCTGCAAGGCTGCATACGAAATCGCGGCGTTGGTCGCGTAGGCCGGGGATGTGTTGGAAGGAAAGGTGGCGAGCGTGGCGTCCCCCACAAGGAACACGTTGAAATCGTTCGAGAGATTTTCATATCCCGCCGTGGTGGACTTGTAGCACATGTCTGCGGCGTATCCCGCCAGCAACACATGGCGAACGCCGTTTTCCTTCAGGAAATTCTTGAGCACGTCATAGCCTTCGGCGTCGTAAATCAGCACGTCGTCGGGGCGGGTTTCGATGGATTTCACCACCGGAATCGGCAATTCCCAGAATCCCGGCGGATCATACCGCGGGCCGGAGTCCAGTCCGGGGAACTGCTTGAAGTAGTCGATCACGGGCGTCACCGCGTTCAGCGTCAGCTCGGCGGGCAGCGCTTCGCCGGTGTAATCGAAGCGGTTCAGTTTTGCGTGCAATTCCTTCCTGCCCTGCTCCTGCTCTTCGGGAGTCGGCTGACGACGCACGGAGCGATACAGCTTCTTGCGGATGGGGTCCTCCGGGCCGGGCTGGCTGTACATCACGAACGCCACCTTGCCCCGCATCGATTGGATGAAGGGGTTCAACACTTTTACGATGTGTTCGTGTGAGAGATGGTTCTTGATCGGCGTGCAGAAATCGGCGACGCCGGCCGGTTCAGGCGTGCGCCAACCCTGCCCGTCATCGATTCCCCAGGGATGCACGACGATCAGGGCCGTCTGGTCGCCCCGCAGCCGGTTCGGCATTTCGATGATGCCGCGCGCGTTGTAGGAGAACCGCCACGCGCGCACCTCGAGGTCCGCGTCATTGTCATCCACTATGGCCGGCGCCTCGAAATGCGCCTCTTCGATTACGGGCTGAAAAAACTCCGGGTGATCGCACAGGATCGGTTTGGGATCCTCGATGCGGACCAGCCGGTTCTCATACCGCCGCGTCTCCCCGGGAACCGGACCCGCCGCCCGGGCAGGCGCCGCAATGATCGAAGTAGCCGCGCAGGCCAGCAACGCCGGATAAAGCAAATGGTTCCTCATGTTCCTCGTCCCTCATTCGTTGGCCGCCAGGGGTCCCGGACTCTGCATGTAGGCGAACAAGTCGCGGATCTCGTCCCCCGGCAGCGGCGTAATCAGGCCTTCCGGCATCAACGATTGATCGGACTCGCGGATCTCCGCGATCTCGCCCGCGGGGATGCTCGTCCGTTCCGCATTCGCATTGATGAGCGTAACGCTTCCCGTGCCCCGTTCCGCGATGAGTCCGTTATACAGTCCGCCGTCCCTCGTCTCGACGACGTATTGCAGGTACTCCTTGCGAATCGTCAGACTGGGATCCACCAGGCTGACCAGCAGGTACTCGCGGTCCATCCGGTTGCTTTGCGTCAGGTCCGGACCGACGAGCGAGCCTTCCCCGAAAAAGGTGTGGCATTTCGCGCAGTTGTTCTTGAATGACTCGCGGCCCTTTCGCGGATCGCCCGCGCCCGCGTTCAGTTCGTTGTTCAGGCGGCGCATCTCCGCAAGTTTCTCTTCGGGCGTACCCGCCCGCACCGCCCCCCAGTGCTTTTCCACGAGTGCCTTGAGATTCGCATCTTCGTGTTGCGCAAGCGCGCGCAGTTGCGTCAGCGGAATGTCTTCCAACGGAATATCTCCGCGATCGATCGCCTGCACAAACTCCATACTCCACGGAGCGCGCGAAAACAGCGCGTCGCGCGCCCGCGTTCTCATGCCTTCGTCCAGTTTCGGGTACAGTGCAATCAAGGCGGACGACGTGCGAGCGTCGGGGATTCGGCGCAACGCATCGAGCGCGGCTTCCCGGATCTTGACCGAAGAATTTCCCGCCACCAGTCCGAGCAACAGGGGGACTGCGTCCTGTCCGCCGAACTGACCGATGGTTTTGATCTGTTCGACGCGGACGGCCTCGGGGGCGTCCGCTCTTTCCGCCACTGATCCGGCATGCACAATCGCCGCCGGGTTTCCGACCCGCGCGGCCAGCCGAAGCAGGACGGCGTCGTCCCGATCGGATTCCCATTCGGCGTTCAGAAGCGACTTCAATTCCTCGTGAACCGGCGCCGCGTCTTTCTTCGATGGCTTGTCGGCCGCCCCTTCGGCGGCGTACGAGGCAAAAAGCGAACCCATCGCATCTGCCGATTCCCCCGTGATGCGATCCTGCAATCCTAAGTCGAGCGCGACGAACAGGTCCTTACCCACGCGGGCCGGCCCATTCGCGCGCAGTAACTCCGTGCACTTCAAGTCCCCCCGCTCGGAGCCGTCCGCGGCATAGCGGCGCACGAGCCGGGGAATGATTATCTCCCGTAAGACTTTCGATTCCTCCGCCGCGGGACCCGTCACCAGCGCCGCTATCTGACCCTCATCGCGCATCGCGTGCGCCTCGAAGGCCCACCACAACAGCAGGGGAACGTGCGGGTCGCCGGCGTCTGCCGACTGCTCTGCCATGCGGCACGCGATCGCGAGGCCCGCGGAGGGGTCGAGACGCTTCGCGCTCGCCGCCAACTGAGCGCGCACGCGAACATCCGACTCGCCGCCCGCCATCACCAACAGTTTCTCCAATTGCCTGGAGGTGGGTTTGCGGCCGTCCCCGATGAATCGCACCGCCCATTTTCGCTGAACGGGATTCGGCGACTGCAACAACCGCGTCAGCGCCGCGTCGTCCAGCCCTCCGCTGACATGAAGCGCAAACATGCTGTTAACTGCCGACGCGGCATTATCGTGATGGAACATCTGCCGCTTGAGGCGACTGTACGCCGACTTGTCGCGGCGTTCCGCCAGCAAGGTGAGGGCGCGGCGCACGTGCCACTTGTTGGGATGCTCGAGCAGGTCCACCAGTTGGTCCGTCGCAAGTGACGTCAGATCGAACGCCGGCGCGCGCTTTGCGTTCTCGTGCGACAGGCGGTAGATGCGCCCGTTGCTGCGGTCCCACTCCGCGTCGGGATCGGGGTGGGCCGTACGCCTGTCGTGCCAGTCCGCGACGTACAGGCACCCGTCGGGTCCGAGTGTCATGTCGCTCGGCGCGAACGACGCGTCGTGGCTGTCCACGAATTGGCCCCGATTCACGGTCTCGAACGTCGAACCGGCCGGCTTCAAATCGTTCCAGTAGAGATCGTGCGAAAGCAGGTTGGCGAAAATGTAGGAGCCGCGGAATTCCGACGGATACGCGTCCGCTTCGTATACGATGCCGCCGACGGCCACGTGGCCGCCCTGCGGATCCGTGTGCGTCATGTGCTCGAAGAATCCGTATGCGAAGGGATTGTGCAGCGCGCCGTGTTTGCCGAATTGTTTCCAGTAGTACGCCCCCTGCACGCCGTGCAGCCCGATGAACCCCCCCACGTTCGTGCTCGCGAAAAGGTTCCCGTCGCGATCGAAGTCAAGCCCCCACATGTTGCCGCCGCCTTCGCAGAACAGCTCGAATTCCTTGGTCACCGGATGGTATCTCCAGATGCCCTGTTGAAATTCG
This sequence comes from Candidatus Hydrogenedentota bacterium, assembly GCA_045863315.1. GTDB lineage: Bacteria > Hydrogenedentota > Hydrogenedentia > Hydrogenedentales > SLHB01 > JABWCD01. The sequence goes on from BTUX01000001.1 coordinate 62,999, forward strand.
ATGCCGCGGATGTTGGCGGTCACCGTGCTGCCCTGCAATCCATACAACCAGCCGTCCGGCCCCCAAGTGAGCGAATTCGCGACGGAGTGGGCATCTTCCATGCCAAAGCCGGTCAGCAGTACCTCCGGGTTTGCGTCCGGCACGTCGTCACGGTCCGCATCGGGATAAAACAAGAGGTAGGGGACATTCACGACGAAAACGCCGCCGTAGCCAAACGCCAGGCCCGTGCACAGGTTCAAGCCTTCCACGAAGTTCTTCGCCGAGTCCGCGGGGCCGTCGCCATCGGTATCTTCAAGAATCGTGATCGCATCCGCGCCGCGCGGTCCGAAGGGCGGCGGCTCGGGCACCCGGTCGTAGGTCGTGCGGGAGTACCGATCGACCTTCACCCGCTTCAGGCCCTCGGGGTTTGGATATTGCAGATATTGGATCACCCAGAGGCGCCCCCGATCGTCGAACTCGATGCAAACTGGCTGCACCACCATCGGCTCGCACGCAACCAGGTCGATCGAAAACCCGGACAGCGTCGTCATGCGGGAGGGCGCCTCGTCAGCAGGATAGCCCTGCCCGAAGGCGATGCATGTAGCGGCCCACAAAACGGAACTCACGCCATACACACCGCGAAATCTCATGGCACCCTCACAAGTGCGGCCCCGGAACCAGAATGGCAGCCTGCCGCCCTTTGAACTTCATCGCATGTTTGCCGCCGAGAGTTCAAGTGGAAGTTGTCGTCCCTCTTTTGACCGGCATTTCATTTGCGCCCTATTATCGCAGCGGCGCATATGGGTCGGCGGGCCCGCCGAAAACGACGGTCTGCCATAGGAAGCCACGCACATGAGAAAACAGATTACACGCAGGGAGTTGCTTCGCGCTACCAGGGCTGCCGCCGTTTCGTCGGCCCTGGTTTCCGTTGCCGGGCGTGCCCCGCGCGCTCAAATGCCCCGCCACGCCAATCTGCTGCTCGTCTTTCCCGATCAGCACCGCTACGACTGGACCTCGCTGGATGGCGCCATCCCCGTACGCACGCCGAACCTCGCGCGGCTGGCGGAGGAGGGCGCCCGGTTCGAGCGGGCGTTTTGTCCCGCGCCGGTGTGCGCCGCTTCGCGGGCATGCCTTGCGCTTGGTCGCGAATACGGCCGCACCGGCGTGGCCGGCAACGAGCACGACTTGGCGGAAGACGCGCGCACGTTCTACGCCATGTTGCGTGACGCGGGGTACCGCGTCGGGTCGACCGGAAAACTCGACCTGCGCAAGAAATCCCACGATTGGGGCCCGGACGGGATGCACCGAGTCAACGGACGCGAGTTCTACCGCGAATGGGGGTTCACGGACGGGTTCGACAGCGAGGGGAAGGGGGATTCGTTTCGCGGGATCCGGCATCGAGACGGCACGGGCGAGCCCTATGGCGAATCGCCCTACACCAAGATGCTGACGGATCGCAATGACGGGTCTCTGCAGCGATACATTCAATGGCGGGACGACCGCGAAAAGTCCGGGCTGCCCATCAACGGCTTTTCCTACACGAAGCCGATTGAACTTGCAGACGAGGCCTACAATGACAATTGGGTCGGGCAGAACGCGCTCGACCTGATAGAGGATTTCCCGAAGGACAAGCCGTGGTTTCTCCAGGTCAATTTCCCCGGACCGCACAATCCGATGGACATCACACCGACGATGGCGCCTTGGTACAAGGACACGAAATTTGATCAGCCCTTCAAGAACACACAGTTGCCGCCGGACGTGCATCTCGAGATCCGGCGGAACTACTCCGCCATGGTCGACAACATAGATCGATGGCTGGGCAGGTATCTCGACGCGATCGACCGGCGCGGTGAACTCGACACCACCCTTGTGGTGTTCAGCAGCGATCACGGCGAGATGTTGGGTGACCATAACCGCTGGGGGAAGACGGTGCCGTACCAACCGTCCGCGGGCGTGCCGATGGTCGTGCGCGGGCCGGGGGTCAAGAAAGGGATCGTGCACAAGGGACCCACCGAGACGCTGGACCTGACGGCGACGTTTCTTGATTATGCCGGCGTCCCGGTCCCCGACTCGATGGACAGCCGATCGCTGCGGCCGTTGCTTGAAGGCCATGCCGACGCGGCGCGCAAGCATGCCGTCTCGGGTCTGAAGGAATGGCGGCTCGTTTGCGACGGGCGCTACAAACTGGTCCGCGGGTTCAACGCAAGCAAGCCCGATAAGCGGGCGAGCGGGGAGTATCAGGACCCGGAGAGCGGGACCGCCGAGAGCAACTCGACACTCCAGTTGTTTGATCTGGAGGCCGATCCGGTCGAAAGCACGAACATCGCCGAGAAACATCCGGAGATCGTGAAGCTGTTGGAGCCGTTACTCCCGCGTACGTAAGTGGCGAACGTCTTTTCTATCGGCGGGCGTGCTGAATTACCTTTTTCAGGGCGTCCACTACTTCCTTCACGTTCTTGTCCGTCAACCGGGGGTGCAACGGCAAGGACAGAATCTCCTCCGACGCGGCCGAGGCGTGGGGGAGATCCTCGCGCCCGTAGCCCAGCGTGTCCCGATAGTATTTGTGCAAGTGCAGCGCCGTGAAATGGACTCCCGTGCCGACGTTTTCCTGCCGTAACGCCTGCATAATTGCATCGCGCGATTGGGCGAGTCTACCGAGTTTCAGGCGAATGACGAACAAGTGCCACGCATGATCGACGCCGTCGATGACCTTTGGCATGGCGATTTCGTCGATGGTGGACAGGGCCAGCGCGTACATCTTCGCCAGCCGCCTGCGCGCGGAGACAAACCCGTCAAGCCTTTTTAGCTGCTCCAAGCCCATCGCGGCGCTGACATTCGTCATGTTGTATTTGAAGCCAGGCCGCACGACTTCCGGCGTCGAGGGCGGCGCATCGCCGCTGTAGCGATTCCACGCGAGCGTGCTCAGGCCGTTGTGGGCCAACAACCGCAGCGTTTTCGCCTGTTGCTGGTCGCGCAGCGTGATTATGCCTCCTTCGATGGTTGTAATGTTCTTGACGGGATAAAAGCTGAAACAGGTCGGCCCGCCGCAGTTGCCGACCGGCGTGCCGCGGTAGCGGGCGCCGAGGGCGTGCGCGGCGTCTTCAATCACGGCGACTCCGTGCTTCCTGCCTATCGCATAGACCGCGTCGAGGTCGCAGGGTTGACCCGCGAGGTGCACGGGCACGATGGCTTTGGTCCTCGGCGTGATTGCGCGTTCGATCGCCGCGGGATCGATGTTCAATGTGTCGGGGTTGATATCGGCCAGCACGAGTTTCGCGCCCATGTTCACGATCGTGTTCGCCGTCGACACCCACGTGATGGGAGACGAGATCACCTCGTCGCCGGGCTGCACGCCCGCTTCCACCAGACACAGGTGCAAAGCCGCTGTGCACGAAGACACCGCCACGGCGTGCGGGGCCTCCACCTCCTTCGCGAAAGCCTCTTCAAACTCGGTCACTTTGGCGCCGGTCGTGAGCCATCCGCTCCGCAATACCTCGATCACCGCGCGTTCTTCTTCCTCGCCGATGGTCGGCGGCGACAGCGCGATGAATCGCGATGCGACGGGTTCGCCGCCCTGCGCCACGGGAAGTTCAAGCAACTGTTTCATACGGCGGACGTTGAAGTAGATTGTGTCAAAGGGATCGATGGACGGGTCCTTGAGCCAATCGCGAATCTCGAGGGCGCCGCGTTCCGCCGTCCATTCGGGCTCGAACCCGAGCACGCGTTGGATCTTGTCGAACTGCACGTGATAACTGCGCAGGTCCTCGTCGTCTTTCACGACGTCGATCGCGACGCCCTCGAGCAGCCGCGATATGAGGTGCGCGAGATCGACGATTCGGTAATTGTTCGCATCGGACCCGACATTGAACACTTCGCCGCTCACGTCGGCTGCCGCCGCTTCCAGCATGTTCACAAACGCGCGCGCCGCGTCGCGTACGTGTACGAAGGGCCGCCACTGACCTCCGCCTCCGTATACACGGATGCGCCCCTGCCTCGAGGCCGTCGCCACCATGAGATTGATGGCGAGGTCGAAGCGCATGCGCGGCGACCAGCCGAACAGGGTGGCAGGCCGCGCAATGACAGGTTCAAACGTCGGCCCCCTCATACTCAGCAGCGCATTTTCCGACGCCAGCTTGCTTTCCGCATACACGGATACCGGGTTTGTCGGGCTATCCTCGTCCAGCACGTCGAACACGCCCTTTCCGTACACACTGCACGATGACGCATACACGAAGCGCCTCACCCCTGCCGCCGCGGCCCGCTCGGCAAGGGCCCGGGTGCTGCGAAAGTTTACGTCCAGCGCCATTTCGGGGTCGAGGTCGCAGGACGGATCGTTGGCGAGACCGGCGAGATGAACGACGCCTTCGACGCCGTCGAGCAGATTCGGATGTTCCGACAGTCTCCGAATGTCGCCCCGCACAAGTTCGAACGCCGGAAGGGATGACAACTCGCCTACGGCGTTTTCACCGAAACACAGACGATCGAACGCGCGGACCGCATGCCCGCGCTCGATCAACAGGCGCGCCACGTGATTGCCCAGATACCCGCCGCCGCCCGTCAACAACACCCGCATGTGGACTGCTCCCGAATGATTCGATGGCTGTGGAAAGGAAAGAGTATAGCAGGTTTTAGGCAGGTGGTTTCTCGTTGCCGCCGGCCGCGAGGCGCTGAAGATTCCACAGCTTGGCGTACTTTGTGAACACGGAGAACGCGGCCAGGCCGCACAGCACCGCGCCGTGGTACCCGTCGAGGAACCCCCGCCGCAGCACGTACATCTTAATGAACCGCGACACCGGGCGAATTGTGAGGTCGAAGAGCGTGGCGCGCTTGCCCATGTCGAACAGGTCCTGCGCGGACCACGTCGTGAACCGCTGGAACGTGGCGAAGTACTCCTCGAAGTTGCGTTTGTCGTCGTGGTACATCGGCTCGTCGATCCGGCCCATTGCGCCGTCGATATCGATAGTCGAGTGCACGCGCTGCTCGCGGTACCGCCCTTTCTTCGTCCGGAACAACCGGACGTTATAATCGCGGTCCCACCCGCAATGACGGATCAGCTTTCCGAAAAAGTACGACTCGCGCTTGATCGCGTACCCGTCGCAGCTCGATGGCGACCCGATGACCTCGCGGATCTTCGCCGCCAACGCTTCGGAGACCCACTCGTCCGCGTCCAGCACCAGCGTCCACTCCGTCTCGATCTGCGGGATCGCCCAATTGCACTGATTGGCCTTGTTCACGTATTCGTGCGTCACCACATGCGCCGTATACCGCCGCGCCACCTCGTCCGACCCGTCCGTCGTATTCGGATCCACCACGCAGAACAAATCGTCCGCCCAGCGCACGCTCTCCAGACACCGCGCCAGACGGTCTCCCGCGTTGGGGACGAGGATCAAGACTGTGAGTGAACCGGCCATGCAAGGTCAGATGATACATCCGCCAATGGATTGATGCGACCCCGCGGGGCGCCGCATTCGCAGCAGGCTCGGGTGTGGGGTCGCCGCCGGCTTCGTCGATTACGCAGGAGCCGCCAGCCTGGCGAGCCGGGTGTTGTGGCTGCAATCGTGGATGTCGCTCTACGCGAAATGTTCCTGCAGGAACGCGAGGTCCAATTCCGGGTAGACGGGATAACGATCCAGCAGGGCTTTCACACGGCCGCGCGCTTCGTCAAGCGCCTTCGCGTCGATTACATAATGGATCTTGCTGGGTTTGCCCTTGTTTTCGCCCTTCTCGACCACGCCCGCCTTCGTGCCGGACAACGCCAGCTTGATGATTGCGGCGATTTCCCTCATTTCATCCTTGCCCATGCCCAGTGTCGTGACGGCCGGCGTACCGAGCCGCAGGCCGCTCGTGATCATCGGCGAATTGGCGTCGAAGGGGACCGCGTTCTTGTTCAGCGTGATGCCGCACTCGCGGAGCGCGCCCGCGCCCTGGCGGCCCGTCAGGCCGAAACTCGTCACGTCGATCAGCATGAGGTGGTTGTCCGTGCCGTTCGAGACGACCTTCATGCCGAGCGAGATGCACTCTTCGGCGAGGGTCCGTGCGTTCTCGACGATGCGATGTGCGTATGCCTTGAACGCAGGGGTATTCGCCTCCGTGAACGCAACGGCCTTGGCCGCCATGACGTGCGGCAGCGGACCGCCGAGGACCATCGGGCACCCCTTGTCCACGTACTCGCCGAATTCGCGGGTCGACAGCACGACGCCGCCTCGCGGTCCCCGCAGGGTCTTATGGGTCGTCGAGGTGACGACCTGCGCGTACGGGAACGGACTGAAATCGCCCGTGAACACGCCCCCCGCGACAAGCCCCGCGAAGTGGGCCATGTCCACCATGAGCACGGCGCCGGCCTTGTCGGCGATTTCGCGCATGCGGCGGAAGTTGATCGCACGCGGATAGGCGCTGTACCCGGCGAGAAGTATGAGGGGTTTCACTTCCATCGCCTGCCGTTCGATGGCGTCGTAATCGAGCAGGTGCGTGTCCTTGTCCACGCCGTACGTGTGCGCCTCGAACATCTTGCCCGAGACGTTATGGCGGTAACCGTGCGTGAGGTGTCCGCCCGCGGCGAGGTTGAGGCCCAGCAGACGTTGATTGCCCATTTGCTGTCGGATGCGCTCCCAATCCTGCCGCGAAAGCGCGCCCGGATCCTTGACGTCGAGCTTGGCCATTTCCGGCGTGCCGACGCGCGCCTGCAGGATCGCCCAGAACGCCACCATGTTCGCGTCCGCGCCGCTGTGCGGCTGCACGTAGGCGTGCTCGCACCCAAAAAGCCGGCGCGCCTGCTCGCAGGCGTAGGCCTCGACGGTGTCGACATTGTCGCATCCCTCGTAGAACCGCGAGCCGGGAAAGCCCTCCGCATACTTGTCGGTCAACAAATTGCCCATCGCGAGTTGCGTGGCGAGCGAGCAATAGTTCTCGCTCGCGATGAGTTTGAGGTAGGCGCGCTGGTCCGCCAATTCCTGCACGATGGCCCGAGCGATCTCCGGCGCAACCGTCGCCACTTGCGACAAATTGGCGATGTACGCCAGAAGTCCCGGATGAATTTGGTCCGGTTCGCTCTTCGCCAGATACGACGCAATAGCGGATTGGGCTCGGGAAACGGTAACGGCCACGGGATCGCCTCCTCACTCGCGAAAGCCCGGTGGCGGAACGCGTCGGGCTCAAACTCGCAGCACCGATATAGTAGCGCGGCGACGGCAACCCAATCAAAGACGCGTGAAATCCAATAAAAGAGAAATGCGTCGCGAAAGTAGGACTGTTGTTGTTCGGCCACACCGTCGCACTGTCAACCGGCCCGCCCAGTATCGGCACGCGGCGAGGCTCAAGCCGCACGCTATGGAGTGCGCAATATCGGTCCGCGGCGAGACTCAAGCCGCGCGCTATGGAGTGCGCAATATCGGTCCGCGGCGAGGCTCAAGCCGCACGCTGTGGAGTGCGCAATATCGGTCCGCGGCGAGACTTTCACCGCGCGCTGTGGAGTGCGCAAGCTCGCTTGCGCCTTCCCGAAGGAGCCGGCTGCGGGTCCTCGAGCCTCTCGGCACAAAGCCAAAAGCGCGTTGTGCTTGTCGGTGTAGGAAACACGGCAAAATGCCGCCGTGTTTCTTAGGAGTGCGCCGACGTGAGCCGAGTCTCCACACGCGGACCGCGAGCAGACCCGCTTTGTCTGAGCGCACGCAAGCTTGCACACTCTACAACAAAGCCTGCGCAGTCCACATTGCTGGGCCGGCCAAATCGTTGTATCGCTTCGACAAGGCCTCCTATTCGCGGAGCGTTGTTACGTACCCGGGGCTCCGCGTCGCTCCATTCCGGGCGGTGGCGGCCCCATCCGGGCCCATTGGGGACACCTGTGGTGTCAAGTCATTCACTTCACGGCGGGCGGTGGCATTTGTTACAGTAGCGCCCGGTGCGATTTCGGGTAATCCAGGAACGAGGAGGGACGCGTCTATGCTGTGCGTCGTCAGATTCATGGTGGCGGGCCTGATTTTCGTCACGAGCGCGGCAGCGGAGGTGAAGATGGAGAAGAAAGAGTACGGCGGTTGGCCCAACTGTGTTTATCTTACCAACGGACAAATCGAACTGGTGGCGACGACGGACGTCGGGCCGCGCATTATTCGGTTCGGATTTGTCGGGGGCCAGAACCTGTTCAACGAATATGCCGACATGCTCGGAAAGACCGGCGGCGACGAATGGCGCATTTACGGCGGCCATCGTTCCTGGCACGCGCCTGAGGCCCAACCCCGGACTTATGCCCCCGACAACTCCCCCGTCCATCACGAGTGGAACGGTTCAACCCTGCGCCTCACCCAGGACACCGAACACAGCACGGGCATCCAGAAGCAGATTGAAATCACGCTCGACGAAGCCAACAACCATGTCACGGTCCTGCACCGCTACGTGAACCGCAACCTGTGGGACGTGCGGCTGGCGCCGTGGGCGCTCAGTGTGATGGCGAAAAACGGCCGGGCGATCTATCCCCAGGAGCCGTACCGCCCCCACACCGAGTATCTGCTGCCGGCGCGACCGCTCACGCTCTGGCACTACACCGACATGCACGACCCCCGTTGGACGTGGGGCACGAAGTACATCCAGCTTCGACAGGACCCCGCCGCCCGGACACCCCAGAAGATCGGCTTCAAGAACTCGCCGGGTTGGTCGGCATACGTGCTGAACGGCGACGTTTTCATCAAGCGGTTCCCCTGGCACGACGGCGCGGAATACGTCGATTTCGGCTGCAACACCGAAACGTTCACGAACGAAGACATGCTCGAGATCGAATCGCTCGGTCCTCTCGTCACGCTCGAAGCAAACGGCGGTGTCACTGAACACACCGAACACTGGTACCTGTTCAAGGCGGAGATCGGCGAGAAAGAATCCGACATCGACGCGAAGCTGCTACCCCTGATCAAGTAGCATCACCCGGCGCGGCTCAGGCTTGCCTGGCGCCGACCCGGCTGGCGGGGCTCGGAAATTTGAAGGGCTTGCCGAGGGTCTGGGTGAGTCGGATCTTCAACAGATTGCCTACCATGATCGGCTTCTTTGCGATGATTTCGACCAATCGCTCGGCTCCGTCGTAACCGAAGATGTGATGGACCTCCTCTTCGCCTTCGCCGCTTTCGCACTCGATCTGGACTTCCTCGACCTCTTCGGGGACGCGCAACACGATCGTCTTGAGCGAAACCGGACTGTCGAACGAAAGATGCACGATCTGTCGATAGGTCTTGTCGTCGTCCTCGCGGAACTTCATCCAGCCGAAGCACAAGGGGGTGAACAACGGCGCGCTGAGTGTGTAGACCCCAATCGGGAGGTGGGGTCGCAGCCATAGCGTGCCGTCCGGGACGTTCAGGTGAAAGCCCTGCATCGCATACAGCACGTGCCACACCGAAGGCGCGCCCATGTACCGCTCATTTCCCCAGCCTGCCGCGTCGTTCGTCGCCAGGTCCCAGGCGAGCGGCTGGTTGAACGTGCGGCCCCGGCGGCCATGGATGTTCTTGTAGTTTTTCTGCACGCAAAACAGGCCGCGGTCTGCATACCCGTGCGCGATGAGCAGGCTGGCGTAATGGCACACATCGAACGACGGCAAGGCGAGGTGCGCGTCCGGACCATGCCCCACCGAGGGTGGGTTTTCGCACGGCCGGCCGTCAGGCAGAATTCCCTGGGCGACCCCGTTGCGCTGATCGTTCAATTTGCAGATCGCCCCCAATGCCGACTTCACCCGGTCCGCCGGAAAGAGCTGACCCAGACAGAGGAAGTCCGCATACCACTGCCCCGCCAATTGACCCGCGTCGCAGGCAAGCCCGGCGTGCTCGGGCTCATCGGCGGGCCCCGGCCCGGAATACAGTCGGTAATATCCGCCTTCCTCATACCAGAGCTTCTTCTCAAAACTCTCGAGCGCCTGCGGCAATACCTGCTCGTACTTGACCGCCTCATCCTTCTGCCCCAGGCGGCGCGCCAGCCGGGCATAGGCCCGCAATGCCGCGATCCATAAACTTCCCGTGTAGCTGTTTGCGCCATACACCGCCCACCGGTCCCGGGTCATCGAGCACCCCGAATGCTCCGGCAAGCCGTCGCCGTCGCGATCCTGCGCCAGCACGTATTCCATCGCCTGACGGGCCCGCGGGAAAATATGGTCCAGGATGAACCGCTTTCCCGTCATCATGTAGTTGCGATACACCATCAACACAAACTTGATGTTCACGTCGAGGAGCGGGTCCGGCGAGGCCCCGTGCGACGGCTGGTTGATGCAACCCCGGCCCAGATGGCGATAGATCCGCCCGGGTCGATCCGGGTCCTTGGCCCGCCCCAGGAGCGCGAGTTCGCCTTCCTCGAAATTGGGAAAGAACAGGAGCGACCCAATCGAACCGTAGAAGCGGCGATCGACCGTGGACACGCGCGGGTCCGACGGCGTTTCGAACATCACGAAATCGTTGCCCTTCGTCAGCATCGTGTTCGTCGAGAGGACGTGGTTGTTGTTGATCAGCATCTTGCTGAACCATTGCGGCAGAGTGGACGACAGGATCCGGCGTTGCCAGTCTTCCACCGCCTTGAAGTAATACCGCTGGTATACGAGCGCCTGCGTGGCCACCTCGAGCGCGCTTTGAAAGTTGTTCGTGTATCCGTTGCCGTGATCGACGCCATTGAGTTCGTATCGCGGACAGTACCACGCAAATGCGTACACGATGCCGCGGCCGGACTGCGGCGGCAACGCGAAACTGCCGCACAACGCACCCGAATGGCTCGCCTGGTTTCGGGAAATCTTGTTGCCCAGTTTTCCGATATCGTGAAATTGGTTCCAGAAGACCTCGAGTTCGCGCGGGTCCCGCTCGTTCCACCCCATCAGTGTGACTTCGACGTCCGTCTGCTGACCCATGAGAAGCGCGTAGTTGCCCTCCGCATTCGTTCGGTACTCGTTGTGGAAACCGAACTCGATGCCTGCGATCAGCGGTCGCTCGTTTTCGATCGGCTGATCCACCGCGCTCGCTTTCGTCTTTTGCCCGTCGCTGTCGCGGTGCAACACCACCGGGCGGATCGGGCCGCGACGTTCCGGCCATTCGGAGCGGGTGCATCCGCACAGGTTTTCCCAGTTGAACACTGTGGACACGTCGTACGTCGCGTCCGAGTTGTTGCGCACGAACATCGAAATAAACACGACCGGCATGGTCGAGGCTTCATGATCGTACGGAATGATCGGCGTCATGGCGGTCCATGTGACCTCCAGGGGAAAGCCGGGGTCGTCCAGTTTATAGTGGGAACACGGATACACCCCCCGCCATGCGAGCCGCTCCACCGCGGTGTACGGCGCGATGATCCCCGCGTTGTCAAACGGCAGCGAACTGCCCGTCTGAAGCAGTCGGATGGTCACCTTGCCCCGGCGCGCCGCCCGCACCGCGAGAAAAGTCCCCCCGGCCACCTCAATTCGCGTGTCCACCGTACGGTTGTTGTTGATGGTGAGATTCCGGAACCGTCCATCGCGGCCCAGTTCGACGCAACCCGCGCCCACCCCGCCGAGCGGCGCCCCCGCCGTCTGCACCTGCGTCTCGGCGTAATCTGATTCCACTTGTTCGCCAGCCATGAAACCCCTGCGCACCCCGGCGCCCGCTTCACTCCATGCGCATCAGCATGATCACCGCGTCTTCGTTCGTCTTCGGATAGTAGCGTTTGCGAAGCCCCGAAGGCTGGAACCCGAAACTCGCGTACAGGTTTCGGGCGCGCAAATTGGATTCCCGCACCTCCAGCGTGGCCGTGGTCAGCCCGAGTTCGCGCGCGCTGTCGAGCAAATGCTGCAACAGCCTGCGCCCGTAACCGTACCCCCGCATCGACGCCTTGATCGTAACGCTCGTAATATGCGCCTCGTCCAACACCGGCCAGTATCCGCCGTACCCGATGATCTCCTCGCCGAGAAACGCGACATAAAACTGCGAGCGCGGATTGCGGATCTCGTCCCGGAACATGCCTTCCGTCCACGGTTCCGGGTACGCCTCCGCCTCGATTTCGAGCACGGCCGGCAAGTACTTCTCCTCGATGCGCTCGAAGCGCAGCGTGGTTGATTCCGATACACTCATGGCACCGCTTTCGCCCGCAACGCCTCCGGTTGAGACAATCGAAGGTAGACCGGCGACACCTCTGCCGCGCTCGACGGGCAGCCCGCTTCGAGCAGTTCCGCCGCCTCCTCGGCCACGAACGCCGCCCTCGGACCGCGGAACGCCGGCCCAAGGAACACGGCCCTCGGCGCCACCTCCAAGATTTCCGACCGATACAGCTCTGCACCGTCTCCATAGACGAGGGGCGACTGGTCAAGACCGCACACAAGGTCGCGCGCCTTGCAAACGCGGTCGCCGATCACGCGCGAACGAACGCCGCCCGCAAACCGGTACACGGCCCCGAACACTTCGCCCATCTTGGCGTCCACCATCGGACAGACGACCGCCTCCTGAAAACCGCCCACGCGGGACATGGCGTCAAGGGACGGCACCCCGACCAGCGGGCGGTCCGTGCCCAGCGCCAGCCCTTTCCACGCGGCCACGCCGATTCGCAACCCCGTAAACGAGCCCGGGCCGACCGCAATCGCAAACACGTCCACCTGACTTACCGTGCGGCCCGCCTCGGCCAATACCCAGTCCACGGTCGTGAGCAGCCGTTCCGAGTGCGCCCGACCGCAATCCACGACCGTTTCCACAAGGGCGCGCCCGTCGCGCCACAGCGCCACCGTATTGACAGAGGTGCCTGTATCCGCAGCCAAAATCACCATCGACAAAATGATATCGACACCTCCGTGCCCAATCAACGGCGTATCGCGTCGCGCCCGCGCCCGTCACGCATCGATACGCGGCGCGGGGTCCGCTTGGCCGGCCGCGCGCCGGATTGCCTCACCCTTCCACCACGCCCGCGTTGCCCTTGGCTTAGGTATCTGCCAAAATGGCCGTCATGAAATACGCGCGATACCTCGAAATCGCCTTGGGCGCCGTGTTCATCCTGTCCGCCGCCCTCAAGGCGCTCGATGTGTACAGTTTCGCCGTTCAGGTCTCCTACTACGGCGTGGTTCGCGATCCGGCTATTGTCCAGTTTGTCGCGGGATTCATGGTCGTCCTCGAGGCGGCGCTGGGCGCGGCGCTGCTCGGCGGCATGCGCTACGGGGGCCTCACCGTCGCGGTCACCGCGGCACTGCTCCTCGCGTTCACCGCGCTGGTGGCCTACGCCTGGATATTCGAAGGATTGGAGGACTGCGGCTGCTTCGGCGAATACATCAAGATGGGTCCGACGTCCACTATCGTGAAGAACCTCGTATTGCTGGCCCTGACCGCAGGCGCCTGGTACGGTGCGAGGCAAGAGGCGCCCCCTCCGGACGCCGGCGCGGAAGCTCCCGCGGAGGCCGCTTCGAAAGCCCCCGATGAACCCCCCGGGGGCCGCCGTCGGTCCGTCCTTGCTGTTGTGGGGTTGGGCATCGTGGCCGCCGCGTACGCATACGGCGGCCGATCCGCCGAAATGCGGACGCCCGCCCCCGTCGACACGACAGGCCTTGACACCAAGTCAAGGCCCTTCGCCAAGTATCAGCCCGATCTCGAGGGAGTGCCCGTAGACCTCGGCGAGGGAGAGTACCTGGTGGCGATTCTCAGCGCGGACTGTGAACATTGCCAGGCGGCGGCGGAGGTCCTCAACCAACTGGCGGAATACCCCGACGTACCCCAGATCGCCGCAATTATGACGGGACACCGCAAGGCCATGGACGAGTTCCGCGCAAAGACTGCGCCCGTATTTCCGATCCAAATCGTCGAGACGCTCGAGTTTTTCACGCTGATAGACCGGGCGCCGCCCCGCTTCTACCTCATTCGCGACGGAGTCGAGGTGCGGCACCTCGACAGCCTCGACCCCACTGTCGAAGACCTTCACGCCTTCGCCACCGGTCAAGGGCAGTAGCGCGTCGCGCACGGCACCGCGGGATAACTGCCATTGGTCACCCGGAACTACCTGCTTGATATCTACGGGCGACTGGTCGATCACTTCGGCCCCACCCACTGGTGGCCGGGCGATTCGCCCTTCGAAATTGCCGTCGGCGCCATTCTCACTCAAAATACCGCGTGGACCAATGTCGAAAGGGCCATCGCCAACCTCAAGCGGGAAAAGCTCCTCACGCCCCGCGCGATCCTGAGCGCGGGCGACAAGGACCTGCACAGGGTCTTGAAACCTTCCGGCTACTTTCGCGTGAAGTCGGTCCGATTGCGCAGTTTTTGCCGATACCTCGTGGACCGGTACGGCGGCAGCATGGCGCGCATGGCGAAGCGTCCCCTCGCCGAGTTGCGGCCCGAACTGCTCACGGTACCCGGCATCGGCCCCGAAACCGCCGACGACATCCTGCTCTACGCCTGTGAGAAACCGGTATTCGTCGTCGATGCGTACACCCGCCGAATCCTGAGCCGGCACGGTCTTGTACCCCCGGAGATCAAATACGAAACGTTGCGCGGCGCGTTCGAACGCAACCTCGAACCCGATTTGCGCGTCTTCAAGGAATTCCACGGCCTGATTGTATATACGGGCAAGGATTTCTGCCGCCGATCCCCGGGGTGCCAGGGGTGCCCGCTTCAGCCCTTGCTCAAGCCGGGCCAGCCGATTCTTTGAACGCGACCGCGCCTCTTGCCAAATCCGACGGAATGACGAATAATGGAAGACAGGGCTGTACGGGTGATCCTCTTGGCGGCGCTCTGCGCCAGGCGGCCTGAATGCTGTCTGCCAACGAATCGGCGAAGTATTTCCAATCTCAAGGAGAAATCGTCATGCCGGGCAATCGTGCGGTAGTCTACATTAAACCGGGGGTCGTGGAAGTGCAGAAGATCGACTACCCGAAACTTGAACTGGGCAAGCGCAAGTGCGATCACGGCGTCATCCTGAAAGTCGTGACCACGAACATCTGCGGCAGCGATCAGCACATGGTCCGTGGTCGGACGACCGCCCCCGCCGGGCTTGTCCTCGGCCACGAGATTACCGGGTTGGTCATCGAAACGGGCCGGGATGTCGAGTTCATCAAGAAGGGCGACCTGGTCTCCGTGCCGTTCAACATCGCGTGCGGGCGGTGCCGCAACTGCAAGGAAGGGAAAACCGGCATCTGCCTGAACGTCAACCCCGCCCGCCCGGGCGCCGCCTACGGCTACGTCGACATGGGCGGCTGGATCGGCGGCCAAGCCGAGTACGTCATGGTGCCCTACGCCGACTTCAACCTGCTGAAATTCCCCGACAAAGATCAGGCGATGGCCAAAATCAAAGATCTGACCCTCCTCTCCGACATCTTTCCCACCGGGTACCACGGCGCGGTGACAGCGGGAGTCGGGCCGGGTTCGATCGTGTACGTCGCCGGCGCGGGTCCCGTCGGCTTGGCATGCGCGGCGTCCTGCCACCTGCTCGGCGCGGCCTGCGTCATCGTCGGCGACATGATCCCCGAACGCCTCAAACAGGCGAAAAGTTTCGGCTGCGAAGTCGTCGATTTGAAGAAGAAGGCCACCTTGGCCGAACAGATCGAGCAAATCGTCGGCGCGCCGGAAGTGGATGCCGCGGTGGACTGCGTCGGCTTCGAGGCGCGCGGCCACGGCGCGGAAGCGGGCGTCGAACGGCCCGCGACGGTGCTCAACTCGATCATGGAAGTCACGCGGGCCGGCGGCGCCTTGGGCATCCCCGGGCTGTACGTGACCGGCGACCCAGGCGGCGTGGACGACAACGCGAAGATCGGGATGCTCGGGATCCGCATCGGGTTGGGCTGGGCGAAGTCGCACTGCTTCACCACGGGCCAATGCCCGGTCATGAAGTACAACCGCCAACTGATGCAGTGCATCCTCCACGACAAAATCAAAATCGCCAAGGCCACGAACGTGACCGTCATTTCGCTCAGCGATGCGCCGAAGGGCTACAAGGACTTCGACAAAGGCGCGGCCAAGAAGTTCGTGATCGACCCGCACAAAATGGTGGCGTAGGCAAGAATTGCAACCACGGAGACACGGAGACCACGGAGATGCCATGCCGAAGCGGCACCTGAAACGGACACAATCCGCTCCAAAGAACTTTTTGACAGGATGAACAGGATTTACACGATTCAAGAAAGGTGGGTTCTCCGTGTCTCCGGGAGTGCATAATGTGAATCCATAATTGCGGAGAGCGCGAAGGAGCGTTGGGCAATAGCCCGCCTGAACGTACTGAATCGAAAGATTGGCGTAGATTAAAATCCTGTGAATCCTGTCCAGATTCTTCATGAAAGGATGAACAGGATTTAGGGGTCTTCAGTTCTCCGTGTCTCCGTGGTTCAAATTCTCTCATTCCCGCCGTTGGTTCACACCATTGCAATGAAAGGTGTATGCTGGCGTCGCTGCAAGCGGGATGGACCTATGTCAATGGGAAGCGGCGATCATGTCCGATAGTTGTTCCGCACGGAAGTTGCCCAAGGCCGGCGGCGGCTGGGCGTCGATGTGGTATGCGTGGCGCAAGGCCGGGCAGGCCGGCGGCATGTGGCGTTTATATAGAGCGCTGCGCTCGAAGAACGCCTGCAAAACCTGCGCCCTCGGCATGGGCGGCCAGCTCGGCGGCATGGTGAACGAGGCGGGGCGGTTCCCCGAGGTCTGCAAGAAATCGATCCAGGCCATGACCGCGGACATGCAGGGCCGCATCCCGCGGGGCTTCTTCCAACGGTTCAGCCTGCGCGATCTGCAAACCTTCACCTCGCGCGAACTCGAGGCCTCCGGCCGTATTGTGGAGCCCGTCTGCGCCGGACCCGGCGACACGCATTACAGACCCATCGCGTGGGATACCGCGCTCGATCGCATCGCCTCGAAGCTGCGCGCGGCGCATCCCGGCGAGACGTTTTTCTATTTCAGCGGACGTTCGTCGAACGAAGCCGGGTTCCTGCTGCAACTCTTTGCGCGGCTCTATGGCACGAACAACGTCAACAACTGTTCCTATTACTGCCACCAGGCCTCCGGCGTCGCGCTCGGCAGTGTCTACGGCTCCGGTACGGCCAGCATTGTGCTCGAGGACATCGAACACTGCGATCTGCTGTTTCTCATCGGCGCGAACCCCGCGTCGAACCATCCCCGGCTGATGAGCACGATCATGGCGATGAAACGCCGCGGCGGAAGAGTCGTCGTCGTGAATCCCGTGCGCGAAGTCGGCCTCGTGAATTTCAAGGTGCCGTCGGACCTGCGCAGCCTCCTGTTCGGCACGGCCATCGCCGACACCTACGTGCAGCCGCACATCGGCGGCGACATCGCGTTCTTCGCCGGACTTGCAAAGGCCATACACGAACGCGACGCGTTCGATCGCGAGTTCCTGGCCAACTGCACCGCGGGTTGGGAAACATTCGAGCAGTTTCTCAAGAACCTCTCGTGGGACGCCGTGGTCGCCGAATCCGGCGTGCCCCGCGAAACGTTCGATGAAGTCGCCGACTGCTACGCGAAATCGAAGGGCTCGGTCTTTGCCTGGGCCATGGGAGTGACGCACCACGAGCACGGCGTGCGGAACGTTCAGATGATTGCGAACGTCGCCCTCATGCGCGGCATGCTCGGCCGACCCCACGCCGGTCTATTGCCCATCCGCGGGCACAGCAACGTGCAGGGCATCGGTTCGATGGGCGTCACGCCCAACTTGAAGGCCGAGGTGTTTCAAAAACTCGAGGAGCGATTCGGCGTCTCGTTGCCGAGTACGCCCGGGCTCGACACCATGGGGAGCATGCTCCGCGCCGCGGAAGGAAAAATCCGCGTGGCATTCTGCGTCGGCGGAAATCTGTACGGCTCCAATCCCGACTCGAACTTTGCCGCCGAATCCTTCGGCCACATCGACCTCGTCGTCTACCTCAGCACCACGCTCAACACCGGCCACGCGATGGGCCTTGGGAAGGAGACCCTCATCCTGCCGGTCCTCGCGCGCGACGAGGAACCTCAAGCCACCACGCAGGAGTCGATGTTTAACTATGTCCGCGTCAGCGACGGCGGCCCCGCGCGTTATGAGGGACCGCGCAGCGAGGTGGAAGTAGTCGCCGGCATCGCCCAGCGCGTGTTCGTCAACGGTTCGCCCGTGGACTGGAAAACGATGGAAGAGCACAACGCCATCCGCGAAGCCATCGCCGCCATCATACCCGGCTACGAAGCCATCGAAAAAGCGGGAGAGACCAAACGCGAGTTTCAGATTCGCGGCCGCACCTTCCACGCGCCGAAATTCGCCACGCCCGACGGAAAGGCGGTGCTGCATACCTTCCCGCTGCCCAGGCCCAAGGCGACGGGTAACGACGCCCTGCGCCTGATGACCTTGCGCAGCGAAGGCCAGTTCAACACCGTCGTCTACGAAGAGGAAGACCTGTACCGAGGCCAGGAGCGGCGTGACGTCATCATGCTCCATCCCAGCGACCGCAAACGCCTCGGCCTCGAACTCGACCAGCCCGTCACCGTCCGCTCGATCTGCGGCGCGCTCTCCAACGTTCTCGTCCGCGAGCTCGACATCCGCCCCGGAAACTGCGCCATGTACTACCCCGAGGCAAACGTGCTCGTCCCCCGCGATTTCGACCCCGCCTCCAAGACCCCCGCCTTCAAAAGCGTGGAAGTGACGATTGCGACGTGATGCGTCGGCTGCTGCACTGGCCATGCGAAACGTAACGGTGGAGGCTGACCACGGGGTAGAACCAAGCCGATCTCTCTTGCACGTTCTGTCACGGGACGACGTGACGGATTCTTTATCGTTCCCAAGTATCTACTCGGGAATGCGCTCTTGAAAGGCTCTGCCTTAAATTACTCAGCCCATACTAACCCGCATTTCTCACCGGTCGCTCCCGATGACGGGAGCGACCGGTGAGAAATGCTCAGGAGATAGCATGGAAGTCAATCGGGTGAGGATTTTTCACCCCAACAGCCCGTTTTCCCTGTCGCTGCATAAAGGTATCTGCCTCACGAAGTTGTATCCTTCATTGCCCGCGGGTGTGAAAAATCCGGGATAACCGGATCGCATTGCTCAGCATCGCCGCCATTCCTTGACCCGCCGCTTGGTATCGGCTAGATTCAGCCCGGGTGGGTTTCCGGATTAGACGATCAAGGAGTGCCAGCCGTGAACTTTCGAATCGAGCGCGACACCATGGGCGAAATGAAGGTGCCGTCGGACCGGTATTACGGGTGCCAGACGGCGCGGTCGCTGGTCCATTTCAACATCGGCACGGAGAAGATGCCGCGGGAGCTCATCCGCGCCTTGGGCATATTAAAGAAAGCGGCGGCGCTGGTGAACCGCGAGATGGGGCTTTTGTCGGATGACCTGTGCGAAGCCATCTGTGCGGCGGCGGACGAAGTAATCGAGGGGAAGTTGGACGACCATTTCCCGCTTTCCGTATGGCAGACAGGCAGCGGCACCCAAACGAACATGAACGCGAACGAGGTCATCTCGAACCGTGCCATCGAGATGCTCGGCGGCGAACTGGGAAGCAAGAAGCCGGTCCACCCGAACGATCACGTGAACATGTCGCAGTCGTCGAACGATACATTTCCGACAGCGATGAGCATTGCCGCGGCGGAGCGGATACACCACCACCTGCTGCCGGCCTTGCGGGCACTGCGCGATACGCTTGCACACAAGGCGGAGGCGTTCCAAGACATCATCAAGATCGGGCGCACGCACCTGATGGACGCCACGCCGCTAACACTGGGCCAGGAGTTTTCGGGGTACGTGCAGCAACTCACCAACGGCATCCTACGGGTCGAGTCGACCATGCAGATGGTGTCGGAGCTTGCGCTGGGCGGCACAGCCGTCGGCACGGGGCTGAACACGAAAAAGGGGTATGACGTGAAGGTCGCGGCGAAGATTTCGGAACTCACCGGCCTCGAGTTCACGACGGCGCCGAACAAGTTCGAATCGCTGGCCGCGCACGACGCGATGGTGATGACCTCGGGCGCGTTGAAGACGGTGGCGTGCAGCCTCATGAAGATCGCCAATGACGTCCGGTGGCTGGCGAGCGGGCCGCGCTGCGGTCTGGGCGAAATCTCGATTCCCGAAAACGAGCCGGGGTCCTCGATTATGCCGGGCAAGGTGAACCCGACGCAGAGCGAGGCCATCACGATGATTGCCGCGCAGGTTATCGGCAACGATGTGGCGATCAACATCGGGGGCGCATCGGGCAATTTCGAACTCAACGTGTTCAAGCCGGTAATCATTTACAATCTGCTGCAGTCGATCCGGCTCCTGGCCGACGGCGCGCGCTCGTTCGACGAGCATTGTGCCAAAGGCATCGAACCGAACAGGGCGCGCATCGACGAGTTGTTGCGCCAGTCGCTCATGCTGGTCACCGCACTCAACCGCAAGATCGGCTATGACAACGCCGCCAAGATCGCCAAGACCGCGCACAAGAACGGCACGACACTGAAAGAAGAGGCGATACGGCTCGGGCTGCTCACGGCGGAGGAATTTGACGCGACGGTAGACCCCCGGAAAATGATCGGACCGTCCGATTGAGTCCTGCGTGGAGGCGCGGGTGAAGCCTGAAACCTTCCATCACCGGCGCGACCACACATCAGATCCGGAAACGGTATGTCGCAACGGAGTACGGTGTCAAGCTGTGACCAAACCGCGTTTCCCCGCAGGAGATTGAAAGGGGCTGGATCGCGGCGGTGTCGTTGGCGACGATGACCACGATGCTTCCGTCCGGGTTTTTGAATGCGACGTTGTTGAAGGGCCCCTCTCCCGGCGTGGAATCAATCCGAGCCGCGCCGCGCTGGATAAATTTCATGAACTGGCCGTATATGTAGTAATCGTTGCGGTACTCCAGGCTCATGTCGCGCGTGTCGAGCACGATGACGGTGGGGTCGCATTCGTGCGGGCCGTTGTTCGGTTTTGCGTCTTGATCGATGACGGTCACCCATGCGTTGTAACTCTGCGCCCAATTGCGGAAATAGCTGATTATCTGCAACGCGCCCCGGGTTCCGTACACGGACCCTTCGGAAAAGAATATTTGCTTGTCGGGAAACTCGTCGTGCAAGGCGCTCATGGCTTCCGGCCGCCCTTCGTACAAATGGAATGCCGTGCCCTCGACATACTTCGCCGCTTCGGGATCGCCGAGCACGGTGCGGGGGAACGCCAGGTTGTTGAAGTTGTGGTCGAAGCACCAAATTCGCGTCGCGATGCGCTCAGCCGAAAACAGCGGTCCCACGTAATCGCGGATGAAATCGCGCTGCCATTCGCCGCGCCAGTAACAGGAGGGGTACTGCTGCGTGTTGACGCCGGGCTCGTTCTGCAGCGTCATGGCGTGAAGGGGGACGCCTTCCGCTTGATAGGCTTGAACAAACTTCGCGAGGTAGCGGGCGTACACGCCGTAGTAATCCGGTTTGAGAATCCCGCCGCACATGCCTCGTCCCCTGTCTTTCATCCAGCCCGGCGGACTCCATGGCGAGGCGTAGAAGAGGAGATTGGGATTCTTCTTGAGCGCCAGCTTGAGAACGGGAAGGACGTAGGCGCGGTCCTTTTCAATGGAAAAGTTCTTCAGGTCCGGATCGGTTTCGCCGTCGGGCAGGTCGTTGTAGGAATACCACGGATCGCCGGTGAAGTCCGAGGTGCCGATGCACACGCGCATCAGATTCATCCCGATGCCTTTGTCCGGGTCCACCAACGATTCGATTAGGTGTTCCTGCTTTTCCGGCGCGAGCAGGCTGATGTTGTAACAGGTGGAATGCTCAAGCGACGCGCCTAGGCCGAGCACGGTCTGGTAGGTCCTGGTTTCGTCGACATGAATCTCGGCGGCGGCCGCGCTTTCGCCGGACGGTTCGAGCGGCGCCTCGGGGGTCAAGGCTTTGGATTTGTCCAGGCTCGAAACCCAGACTTCAATTGTGGACTGGGCCGGGCACTCGAACGGAGCCGTCGCGACCAGCAGCCCGAGGATCACCGGTGTCAAAGGAGCGAAGTGTTGGAGTGTCATTGCTATACCCCCGCCGCGTAACGCGCTTACTTTTCCGTTGCGCTGCCGGCGACGGCCAGTTTGGGCGCAAGGATCGATGTCCACAGTTTGTATCCATTCTCGTTCAGGTGCAGGCCATCCTCGAGGAACAGGTCGGCCCGCGGCTTGCCGTCGTCGCCCAGCATGGGCGTGCCGACATCGACGAATTCAACCTGCTCCAAGGCGTTGGCGTAGTCGGATATCAGCGTGTTGGCTTTCTTCATTTCATCATACAACGCCCAGCGCTTCACGCTTGGTTTGATCGACAAAAACAGGATGCGCGCGTCGGGCAGCGCCGTGTGGACCTTTTCGCAAAACGCCTGGAAATCCCCGAAGACCTGCTCGGCGGTGATTCCGCTTGCGATGTCGTTGTCGCCGGCGTAAAGGACAATCGTCTTCGGTTTATAAGGAATAACGATCCGGTCCGCGTAGTAAGTTGAATCTCGCACCAGCGATCCCCCGAACCCTCGCCGGATCACCTTGAGATTTGGAAACGATTGCTCCACGTCCCACAGCCGAATGCTGGAACCGCCCACAAACAGAATCGCGCCTTCCGGCGGCGGCTGTTGCCTGTCCTGCGCCTCGAATTCCTTGATCTGGGACTCCCAGATAGGCTTCGGGGGTTCCTCCTTCGCGGCGCCCAGCAAGGCCAGCGCGCACGCGAACAGGAATGCCGGCGTATACCGCAGCACCAGGAATTGCAGCAGCCTCCGGGTCCGCGGATTGGTGAACGCGCACATAGGTCCCGCTCCTTCTTCGATCACGTCCCGCACATGCACCGGCGACTCGGGGCGGCCGCACCCGCCCCGCCTCTCCACGCACCCGCCGCGGCTGCGACGAAATCAGCTTTGTTCCGGCGCCGTCGTTGATCCGACTACGCGAATCGGGTTCGTATACACCCAGGGCGTCCACTCGCCCACGATATCGAATTCCGCTTCTATTCGATAATTGCCGGTCTCCGTGACGGCGTGCGCAAAGGTGCGTCCCTCGCCTTGCGCCACCTGGGCCCCGTCTTTCATCAGCGAGAACCGGCAGGGATAGGGTGAGGCGGCGCGCAGGGTGAGGCCGTCCCGCAGGGCGATTTCCTCGCCCATGACGGCGCGCGCGCCGTCCGCTTCCGCGAGATAGACGAATCCGCGGGCATCCGCGATCATGTCGAACGCGATAAATGCCCGTCCGGCACGCAGCGCGTCGATCAGCGCAGGCTCGGTGAGTTCGTTCATCAAGATGTGTGTGTTGACGTACCGCAGGCTGCGTTCGTAGGGATCGAGGTCAACGCGGAACAACTGCCTTCCCGGCTCGAGCGGACCGAAGAACAGCCACAACAGCGCCCGCGTAAAGAAGTTCAGTTCGTATGCCTTGCCATCATCAGGGCTGGTCATGCGAAGCAAAAACTTGCCGTCCTCCGTCATGGATCCGCGGAACCCGTTATTCTGGTGCGCATCGCTCGCGGCGATCCCCACGATGCGCCGCGTCTTGTTCAACTCGTCCCACTTCTTGAGGATCGCCGTTTGCCGGTTGAACAGCAGCCGCATCGTTTGGTCCGGATACGCCCGCAGCGACGTGATGAAGTCAGGCGCGCGCTCCCGCAGGTAGACGTCCGTGTCGCCTTCGTCTTTCACGTCGGTGTGGATGTTGTAGATTTCCATGCCATTGAGTTCCGGCAGGTCCCAATACCGGTCCTCTTCCGAATGCGCGAAAAACAGCACGCCTCCCTGCTCGTGAATCTGTTTCGCCAAGACTTCGGGTTTCTCGTTCCGGTCCAGCACGGTATCTTTCGGCAACCCCCACGGCATGAACCCGTAGTCCATTTCAAACCCCTGCACAAACAGGACGCCGTCGTGAACGCCGCTCCAACCCCATGAGAAATCGGCCTTGCCTTCGACACAGTGGTCCGTCATGCAGATGAAGTCGATATCCGCCACTTTGGCCGCCTCGAGAATTTGGGGAAAGGTGACTTCGCTGTCGTGCGAAATCTCGGAGTGGCTGTGGCAGACCCCGCGGTATTCGGTCCATCCATCGTCGAGCGAAACGTCCTGCCGTTGCGCGCGGATCGCTTCCCATGCCGCCGCCTGCTTGGGAAACAGCGAGTAGTAATTGTGCAGCGCGGACCAGAACACGAACAGGTACGCGCCGATCAGGAACAATCCCACCACCACCACGAACTGCGCCGACCACCGAAAGAGCAGGCGCAAACATCCCCTCTTCTTTCGTTCTTCAACCACCTACTACTCCTTCCAAGGCCTCGACGGCGTTGGATACAACGGGCGCCGGCTTCTTCTCGAATACAATTTCGGGATAGCCCGCATACGGTCCCTCCATCAATTCGGAACGCTCTCCGCTGAGGTGCGTGTCAAAGAACGCCCGCGTATAGGCGCAAAGCAATTCCGTGCTCCGCTCGGCCGGGACCTCGGACCCCATGCCGAAGGCGCCCGCAAAAGGCGAGTACAGCGGCATGTCCGTGAACGTTTCATGCCGGGAACCCTTCATGACCAGAAGATACGTATCCCGTTGCGCGCTTTCGATAGCCGCGCGAATCGAGGCGCGTCCCTTGGAAATGCGTTCCGCCCATTGTCTCGGGATTCCGCGCTTCTCGAGTTCCTCGGCCGTCATGAGGTACGAACCCGCCATGAAGAATGCAAACGGCGCCTGGAGGGGTAGGTCGACGTTCGCTTCATTGAGGTACCCGTCCAGATTCATGCCCGCGGCGAAGCGGGGGTCAACCCGGCACAGATTTGCGGAGGTAGCCCCTCCGAACGAGTGGCCCAAGACTCCGATGCGCGCGAGATCGAGTTTGCCCTCGAAGGGCGATTCCAGTTCTCCCAGGTTCGCGCGTTCCAGTTCATCCACGACGAATCGAACGTCGTCTGTCCATAAAGAGATGAGTTCCTCCCCCGTCATCTGGGCCGTCTCGCCGGTTGGCCCGCCCGGTCCGGCGCCAAGCACATTCCGGAACGGGTAGGCCCGGCCGTCGGGAAAGATGCTTAAGGCTGCGGTGTGCGTGAACTCGACCGCAACCACAATGTAGCCAAAGCTCGCCAAGTGCTCGACCAAGGCGGTGTTTTGAGTCCGAATTCCCCCGTACCCATGACAAAACAGGATAAGAGGGTAAGCCGGTCGATCGTCCGAAATCGGGGCCGCGGGGTAAGAGCGCGCGCGCACGTATCGGAGCTGGCTCAACAAAAAGCCGGGTAGGAACGGCGCGCGCGCCTTGATCAGCGCAGGGCCCACCCGATCCGCGTGCAAGAGGTAGGGCCCCGGTTTTGCCTTCGCCTCCGGCTCGGCCGGGTACCAAAACTGCACCATGAGTTCCCGGGGTGCCGGCGGGTTTTGCATGGGGTCGTTTCGTGCGGTGTCCACCCAAAGATAGGCGTTGGTGCCCACCGCATACGGGCCGGGCGGTCGCGGGAGTTCAAAGACGGGCAGCAGCACGCATAGTACCGCGGACAGCATCGCAAGGGCCAGCGCCGAAAATCGCCCCAGCGCGTAGAGCCTTGGCCTTGGTAAGGAGACGGCCCTCGCGGCGAGCCCGATCGTCAGCCCGAGAATCAGCGCCGCCGCGATGACGGGCACCGCCTGCCAGCGCCCAGACGGCAGCAGGAACGCGATTAGAAGAGTTAGCAGGCCGACCGCTTCGATTCCACGCCGCCGCCGCCCCACGTATCGTGAAGTGGGAACCAGACAAAGAAGCGCCACCGCAAGGCATACAGCCAACTCACGATACAGGAACACGTGTCCGCACGCTCCCAAGGGCTTCGAACGGGAAACCGCACCGAGTTTCTTCCCCCGCAACGACAGCGCGCTCGCGGCGATGTGCTGGGAGGCTCCGCAGAATAGCCAAGGTACTCAAAACAGAACGCCCAGATCAATTTCGCCCGGCAAATTCAACGGAATTGTGTGGACCGAGTCGGATGCACGGGCGTTGCGGTAGGACAACGAAATCCGATTCCTCAGGGGCTTAACCCGGATTTTTCACACCCGCGGGCAATGAAGGATACAAC
>BTUX01000002.1:0-55998 GCA_045863315.1 Candidatus Hydrogenedentota bacterium
CGCGCACTTCGAGTGAATGTGCCATGCTCATGCGATCCACCTTGGTCAGGATGTCGTCGGGAAGGTACACCGAGAAGTCCTGGTAGAGCATTCTCTGAAGCGGCGGTAGATTGGGGGCCGCGTCAAAATGCTCTTGATACCGGTCAACGCCTTCCTGTGCGATGCGGCCCGCGAGTTCCGGGCTGTACAGCGCATTGCGTGTTTCGCGGTCCATGCAGGTTTGCCGGCGGCGGAAGATCGCTTCTGCGCCCAGAAACGAATCGCGGTTGAACCTCCTCATCTTTTCGATACGGGGCGTACGAGGAAGCAGGCGCAACGGGCCGTCCGCCAGATGCCGCACGATTGCCGGTACGCGCTGGTACCGCATGACGCGGCGGGTCATATGCAGCCAAGTGTAGCCGGCGAACAGTTCGTCGCCTCCGTCGCCGGACAGGGCGACCGTCACCTCGCGGCGGGCAAGCTGCGACACCAGCCACAGGGGCAGCGCGGAGGAATCGGCGAACGGCTCGCCGAAGAACTGCGCGAGGTAGGCCGCGGTGTCCACCATATCCGGCTTGAGAATTTCCTCGGTGTGGTCGGCGCCGAAGTGCTCCGCCGCGGCGCGGGCATACTTGAGCTCGTCCACGTGGGCATCGTCGAAGCCGATCGTGAATGTCTTGACCGGGGCCGAACTGGTGACGTGCATCATCGCGACCACGGAGCTCGAGTCGATTCCCCCGCTCAGGAACGCGCCAAGGGGGACGTCGCTGATGCATTGCATGCGCACGGCGTCCGCGAGTAGTTCCGCGTACCGTTCCTTCGCCGATTCGACGGTCCAGGTCGGGTCCTGGACCATCTCGAGCCGCCAGTAGGGCTCGATGTGCATCTCGCCGCGCTGGAGGACAAGTTTGTGTCCGGCAGGCAGTTTGTACACGTCTCGCCACACGGTGTCGGGCCCCGGGACGTACAGGAACGAGAAGTACGCCTCGATCGCGGAGGGGTTGAGGGCGCCGCGGATCAGGCCGGAATGCAGGAGTGAATCCAGTTCCGAAGCGAAAGCGAATACGCCGTTCTTCAAGGTGTAGAAAAGGGGCTTAATGCCGGCGCGGTCGCGTGCAAGCAGGAGGCGGTCGTGCCGGGCGTCGTACAGGGCGAATGCAAACATCCCGTTCAGGCGCAGCAGCGCGTCGTCGCCGTGTTCCTCGTATGCACGGAGGACGACCTCGGTGTCGCTAAGGGTATGAAACACGTGGCCGCGCCGTTCGAGGTCGTCCCGCAACTCCTGAAAGTTATAGATTTCACCGTTGTAGACGAGGACGACGGCGCCCTCTTCGTTCAGGATCGGTTGCTTGCCTCGGAAGAGGTCGATGACGCTGAGGCGCCGCATCGCGAACGCGACGTGGCCGCCGTTCCACGCGCCCGAGTCGTCGGGCCCTCGGTGTTTCAACGCGCGATTCATTGCGCGGAGCCTGGCGACATCGACAGTGCGCGAGCGATCGCTATGGGCCAATCCACAAATCCCACACATGGTCTAACCCGGAGCTTTCACGCACACGTGCGTTGGGGGATACACCATCGTACGCCTCGTAGCGTCACGCGTTGTCACGACGCGGCACGGCAAGACCTGTTGCGGGCGTGATGAATCCTCAATGCTTTCACTCACCAGCGTTCTCCATACCGTTTCTCATCAGTCGCCCGCGTCTACGCGGGCGACTGATGAGAAACGGTCTAGGCGCCCCGCCGCGCGCAACGCGCCAAGAGCTCCGCATACAGCGCGCGGTAGGCGTCAACCATGCGATCCACCGTCAGGTGCTCGCGCACGTACGCGCTCGCGCGTCCTGCAAGGCGTGTCCGTTCGGCGGCGTCATCGAGCAAGCCCGCGATCGCATCGGCAAACACCTCGGGCCGGCGCGTTTCCACCAATCGGCCCGTGACGCCGTCCTGGATGAGTTCCGGGATTCCGCCCACAGCCCCGGCCACGACCGGCGTGCCGGCGGCCATGGCCTCGATGAGCGCGTTTGGGAACCCCTCGCGCTTCGAGCATAGCACGCACACGTCCATCAGTGCGTATACGTCCGCCAGTTCCGCAATGGCCCATGTGATCGTGAACCGGCCCTCCCAGTTGCGCGCGTACACTTTTTGCACAACCGACTCTCGCAACGGGCCTTTTCCCGCGAGCAGGAAGTGCAGGTCTGAGCGTCGGCGCATCAGTTCCTCCGCGACTGACAGAAACAGCTCATGGTCTTTAACGGGGCTGAAGTTGGCGACCATTCCGACGACGTGGCGGCTCTTCGGCAAGTTGTACCGTTGTCGTAGCGCCTCGGGACCCATCCGGCTGACAAAGGAATCTGCATCCACGCCGTTGTGTATGACCCGAACCAACTCGGGATCGATTCCCTCCCGTTCGCGAGCGAACTCCGCCACGGCGCTGCTGTTCGCCACGATGCAGTCGACGTACCGATTCGCCATGCGCTGCATGCGCAGGTGCCGCGGCCGCATCCAATCCGCGAGTTCGCGTCTGCCCGAAACCAGCACGGGGACTCCCGTTTCGCGGGCCGCGCGGTTGACCGGCAAATCGAATCCGAACAGGAACGTATGCAGAATGTCGGGCCGGTGCGAGCAAAACACTTGGCGAACCCGCCTGCGGACGGTGAAGTCCCAACCGCCCCATCCCGGCAATTCGCGTACCACGACACCGAGTCGACGTATTTCACCGGCGAGATCCCCTGCGGTCCGGGTACATACCACACTCAGCTCGTGATCGTGTACAAGTCCCTTCAAGAGATACACCAGTTGACGCTCGGTCCCGCCCGCGTTCAACGTCGGAATCACGTAGCTGATTCGGCGAAGCGAACGGACCTCGGCGCTCATGGCACGGATTCCAGCAACTCGAACAGCCGAGGCGCCGCTTGCCGCAGCGAGAAGCGCGACTCGATCGTAGCGCGCGCGAATTCGCCCATACGTCGGCGTTCAGCGGGATCGCGTAAGCGGTCGACGGCATCGCGCCACTCGCCCGGCGAGTCGGCGAACAAACCGTTTTCGCCATGCGAGATGATGTCCAGCACGGCGCCGAACGGCGTCGATATGCAGGGGACCCCGCAGGCCATGTACAGCAGCGCTTTCAAAGCGCATTTTCCCCGCGACCAATCGTCCTTGGGAAGCGGCATGATTCCGACGCTGAATCGTTGTATCTCGGAGACTTCACCCTCGAGCGTCCAGGGGCGTATTTCCGCGCTTGCGATAGGTACACGGGCCGGGTCCGCGCCGACGAGGCGGATCGTCGCGTTGGGCAGCCCGCTCAAACCGTCGGCCGCTACTGCAAGGTGCGGGGTGGTGCTCGGCCCGCCTATCCAGCCCACGCAGAACGCGGTCGGGGCGTCCGCGGCAGGAACGAAGCGGTCCGTGTCCACAACAGTTGGAAACAGATGCGCATCGCGGACGTGCGCGCGCGATTCGTCCAAGAGCCAAGCGTTTCCCGCGAGGACAAGGCTCGCCCGCCGCATGATGCGCCGCACCTGATTGCGGTCTTCGAGAACTGTCCACATACCGCGCAGGGGATGCGGAGGGGCGCGATGGACCGCGTCGTCGAAGTCATAGACCAGCGCCCGCGCCCGCGCGTACAACAGCCGGTCCGCACCTCTGAGGTATGCCGTCATGACAGCTTTCTGCACGAAGACTGCATCAAAGGAACCGGCTCCCAGCATTTGGACGATACGCCGCGGCGTTTCTTTCGCGTGGTACCAGAACGGTCGCCCGGCGCGATTCGGGCCCGAAAGCGATTTCCACTGGGCCTCCGTCACGGCGCTCGCGAAGGTACAGTCTATCCCGTGGTCTCTCAGGTAGGGAAAGAACTGCGTCACGCGGTACCGCGAACTCGCCGCTCCTTCCGGGTACAAGGTCAGAAACAAGATTTTACGCGCGCCTGCTCTCACGGCCCAGGATCTCCCGAGCGCGTCGAAGGACCGCCTCCGTCGAGAGCGATCCCATGCACGACGAGATGTCGAGCGGACACACTCCCTCCTTTTTCATGGTCAGGCGGTTCCAGCATCCCTGGCATGGGCGGCCATTGGTCATCACGGTCAGCGCGCCGCGGTCTCGGATGAGTATAGTGGGGTCCGTAGGGCCGAACAACGCAAGCACCGGCGCGCCGACGGCGAGCGCGAGATGCATCAGCCCCGAATCGCAGGTCACGAGCAACCGGGCCGCGCGAAGCAGGGATGCGGCCTCGCTCACCGTGGTTGCGTTGACCAGCGAATCGACACCGGGAATCTCCTCATCGCCACTGCCCAACTGGACCAGCCGCCGCCCGTCCCGCGCCAGCCCCACACAAAGTTCCCTCCAGTTTTCGATGGGCCACCGCTTCGTTTCCCAAGTACCGCCGGTGCATACGGCCACGAAACCAGACGGGTCGTCGGCGAAACGCTCGAGGTATGCGGATGCCCCCTCGTCGTCGTACACGCGAGGCGGATTGAGTGGGAGCGGAATGCCCGCCACTCGGGCGTAATGTTCGTGGCGGTATACGTCGCGAGGCGCGCCTCGCAGCAGAATGTACCGGTCGCACGGCGCCCGCGTCGGCAGGTCGTCCGGTCCGATTACCTGATCCACGCAAGGATTCCCCCGGATCAAGTCGGGGTAACTGCACCATACGGACAGGTGGCTATTCGGGTAACGGCGTTTCAAACCCTCGTAAACCGGGATTGCGAGAATCTCGTCGCCCAACCGCCATCGCACCTCGACGAGAAGCGCCGGCGGTCTGCGCGCGATTCGCTTCCAGGACCATCGGACCGCGCGGACGGCCCGCATCAAACGTCCCACAACCGGTCCGCGCAATTGATCGTAACTGTCGGCTCTCATGAATACCGGGTCCGTTTTCCTGGCCTTCATGGTAGCGGTAATGAAAAATGTAGTCGACAAAGGCAGGGGCGGATACCGGAACCTTCACGTCGGCCGCCCGGCACTCATGGAGCGCCGGAATGCGCAGGGCGCTTGGATAGGAGTCACCCGCTGAAAGATAGCCGACGACGCCAAAGGGTGCGGCGCGCGATCAGAAACAGCGAGGCAAGAAGCGCGGCGATGCCCCCGAATTGAAGCGCAGGCAATGCCTTGCCATTGCTGTTCGGGTCGTTCGCGGCTTCCATGAACTCGTCGATGCCTCCGCCGGCGGCCTGACCGGTTTCGAATTCTTCGAGGTTCGTGTATCCGTCGCCGTCGATATCGCCTTGGGCGGAAGAGGGCTCGTCTGTTGTTTTTGAGATGACAAAGGGAGAGTAGCTGCCGGCGAGGGAGAAGTACGCAGTCCAGTAGTCGGTCATGGCTTGCGAGGTGATCATCAGGGCCGCCGCGGCGTGATGGTAAGGGGCAATTTGCGCGGCATAATTCGGTTCGGCCTGTAACTGGGCGATGGCGGACGTGTAAAGCGCGTGCACGAGGTTGGAGTAGGGGTGCGTTTCCACACTGAGCACATATGCGACCAGACCGACTTGAAAGTAGTCCGGCAATCCGTCCGCATCCAAATCGGCGGCGAGGTAATCCTCCCCAAGAAGTCCATACAGGGCCTGCATTTCGGCCTGGAACAGGCCGAGGTAGTGAACGGTGATGGTACCGGGCAGGATCATGACCATGTACGATTCGCCCGTGCTTACGCCGTCACCTCCAAAAACGGTGTCCGCCGCGCCTGGAGTGGTTTCGAAATCGCTCGACATGGTGCGGCCCGCGAGCAGAAATTGCATTTCCCCATGGCGCCCTTAATTCCGCCAGTGGACTGCCCCCGGTGGTCTCGTCGAACTGCCGTTATGCGATTGAAACAAAAGCTGATAGTATGAGAAAACCGGGATGGAGGTAGTCGTGTATGCCGAAAAAAAAGCAGCCGCCCGCGCTGAACCAACTGGTTTTGGAGCGGCTGATGCATTACTACCACCTCGTGGCGGAGCAAATTCAAGAGGAAAGCCATGGCTGGGTGTCGAGCGCGCAGATTGCGCGGCTGTTGGATATGGACGACACCCTCGTGCGAAAAGACCTGGCCTCAATCGGTGTGCGGGGACGGCCGCGCGTCGGCTTCAGCGCTCCGGACCTGATGGAAGCGATTCGCGAAACCCTGGGCTTCAACGAAGCGTACAAGGCCGTCATCGTGGGCGCGGGGCGGCTGGGCGGCGCGATCGCCTCGTACGGGGGCTTTTCCAAGTACGGGCTGGACGTCGTCGCGCTTTTCGACGCGGATCCCGGGCGGGTGGGTTCGATCCTGGGTGGCGTGGCTGTTCGCCCGCTGGAGGAATTGGAGTCGGTCGTATCCGAACATCGAGTGCATTTGGCCGTGTTGACGGTTCCGGCGGAAGCCGCGCAGCCGCTGGCCAACCGCCTCGTCGAGGCCGGCATCCGCGCAATCTGGAATTTTGCTCCCACCAGCCTCGTGCTGCCGGGCAACGTGTTTGTCCGCCATGAGCACATCTCGGTGGGTCTGGCGGAACTCGCCTACTTCCTCAAGCGCAATCGGTTGACCATTGCATCCTCGGGCTGATGAAACCTCGTTCGAGCCGTGGTGCGTCTGGCACATCGGCCCGTACAACCCGCACTGTTTGACAATCCGTCCGCACGCGCGATTCGCATGAATGGGCTGAAATAGCCGTTTATCCTGGCTCACGGAAAGGAATCCGTCGCCCGCCGGTGCGCGATCCCGTTTGGGCAGATCGTTCGCGCCGGGCATACTTGCCGCCGCTGCCGCAGTCGGTCCCGAACTCGGGGTCTCGATCGTCGCCGCATTCCGGAACGCGTCGACGAGTGCTCGAAACTGCCGATATCACCGTTGGGAATGGCGTTACCCCTATTGAGTTATTGTTCGCCTCCGACCTCGATCCGGCGCGCACTGGTCGTCACGACCTCCCATGCCGCTGCCTCGGCCTTCACGATGTCGCCGTCATTTGATGTGACGGCGACCGCCATTTTTTTCTCGGGAATGATCGCCACCAGCGCGTACCACATCGTGTTCGAACCGTTATGCCAGTAGTATGCGTGCGGAATGGTTCCGGTGGGGCCGTAGAGCACCCAACCGCACGCATAGTTGTCGAGGTCAGGTGTGTGCAGAAATTTGTAGGTCTCGCTGGAGAGCAGTTTGCCCTCGCCATGTTCGCCGCGCAGGTGTTCCGTCGCATACGTACAGAGATCGCTCAATGTCATATGCACGATGCCGGCGGGGCCAATGATAGGGGTATTGTCGTCTTCGTCGCCCGCCGCGACTTTCCAGCCCAATATCGAACTGTGCCCGCGCGGCTGTTCGAAGGTCTTGTTCGGGCTTTTCGGCGGACCAAACCCCGCGCTCTGAAGTTCCAGCGGGGCGAAAACTTCCCGTTGCACAAGATCCTCCCACGTTTCGCCGGTCGTCTTTTCAACCATTGCACCCGCAATGGTGTAGCCGGCGTTGGAATAGACCATTTTCTCGCCCGACGGGTAGGCCGGTTTCCTGGCGAGCACCTTCAACGCCGCGTCCTGGCGCGCGCGCGTGCGCTCGGGGCCGCGCGGGGGCCTGTTTCGCGGGGTCAGGAACGAAAAGTTCGCCGGGGCGCCCGCCGTATGCGTCAGCAGGTGTCTGATTGTGACCGGTTTCCAATCTTCGTGGATGGTTGCGTCCGGAAAGCACTCGCCGATTGTGGTCGACCATTGCATCCGCCCCGCCTCGATTAAGCGCGCGATCATCGTGGCCGTGATTGACTTCGTGATTGACCCGAGGTGCCATCGATCGCCTATCTCAAGCCGTACTCCGCTTCCCTTCTTCCGCTCGCCGTCAACCGCGGACGCGATGACCTGCCCGTCGACCATCACCATCGCGGCAAGGCCAACGAGCTTCTTCTCTTCGCGTAGCCGGGGGATCAATTCCTCGATCACAGCGTCAGCCTCCTCGATGGAAATGGAGTTGTGGGTTTCTTCCCGTTGTTCGCGGCGCTCACGATCCTGGTTCAGGTTGCGGATGGCTCGACGGTTGGCCTCTGTCATGGGGACGTCCTCGAGGGTACGCGGCGTAGTTGACCCGAACGGAAGCACAACGAGCGTGACGGAATCCTTCGGTTGGTGTCCCATCTGCGCCAAAACCTCGACCAGATCTTCCTCGAACCGCTTCCGCCACTTGTCTCCATAGGTTTTCCTACAGAATGCGACGATCTCGGATGCGGGAATACCGTCCAGCGAAATAAGCCTGTGCCACTCGTCGCCGACTTTGACTTCCGGTTGGGCTGCCTCCCATCGCACCGCGGCGAACGGCGATTTCTTCGGAAAATCCTGTTCCCGTCCGGCAAACAGAAAAATGCCCCCTACACCAACAAACAGGAGCGCCGCGGCGCACAGGCTCGCAATCATCGTTCGCCGGCGCGAGTACACGCTCGTTGCACCCAGGAGCATAGGATACTCGTCGCTCGCTTCGCTCCCCGTTTCATCGCCAAGACGTGTGAGCAGCGCGAGCAGTTCCTGGCGTTTCGGTTCCTGCCGCTTACGTACCACGAGAAGATCCACGAAATAAATGAAAGAATAGAGGGCCAAAACAAAGAAGCATAGAGCCGACGCGGACCCGAGGATCTCTCCCCGGTTATCCGACTTCAGCCAGGAAACATGGACAAAAAACGCCGCCATCGCAAGCGCCATCGGCAGATGGTACCACCAAATACAATTCCGTTGGAACCAGATTTGATGTTCCACCAGGGCCAATGAGTCCTTTACGGAGTCAAGCAGCGGCTTACCTGAATCGCGCAACGCCGGCTTGCGGCGCATTCGAACCACGACAACGAAGCCGACGCCCCACATAATGGCCGGCACCATGAGCCACCACGACCACGGCGACCCGGTCGCAACGCCAAGATAAATCCACAACGGCAGCAACACCAGCGATATGCCCATTACACCGAAATCGTTGAACGAGATTGCCACCCGAGATTCTTGCCGTGAACGCCGCACCGCTTTCAGCAGCAAGTCGGCATTGACCGTGACCCGTGTCTTTGAGGATTCCGACTTCCAGGCCCGCTGAAATTCGTCAGGGGACATGCGACTTCTCCCTCATCCATTCGCGCAGCGCTTTTTTTGCGCGATTCAGCTTCACGCCCACGTTGCCGTCCGAAATGCCCAGCACCTCTGCCATCTCCCGATAACTCAGTCCGTCCAGGTACAGCAGCACTAACGCCGCATCGGCCTTTGGCAGGTGCTGAATCGCTTTGTAGAGTTGTTCCACCGTGTCTCGATGTTGAATTTGCTCGGCGCTGTTCGGCACCTCCTCCGCCAA
The DNA here is from genome assembly GCA_045863315.1 of Candidatus Hydrogenedentota bacterium. Classification (GTDB taxonomy): domain Bacteria; phylum Hydrogenedentota; class Hydrogenedentia; order Hydrogenedentales; family SLHB01; genus JABWCD01. Next base: position 9,236 of record BTUX01000002.1, read on the forward strand.
GTGCGCCTCCAGCAGCGGTTGTTGGCTTAATCGCCGAGGTCTGTCTTTTCTGTGCCAATTCATCGCGGTATTCAACGCCACTCGGTAAAACCAAGTCGCCGCATTCGCCTTATGCTCGAACTTCGCCAGCGACTGCCAAGCCTGAAGCAGAATCTCCTGCGCGAGATCTTGGCATTCCTCGCTGGTGAGGGTGTAAGCACGCGCTACTTTTAGCACTGAAGAGCCATGCTCGCCGAGCCAACTCAAGAACAGCGACTCGTGATCGTCATCGCGCAATGTGTGGACCTCGCTCCTAACGTATTGGTAACTCGAACAAACGTCTTCTTACACAAAAATCCGCAGAAGATTATGGAAGCAGCGGCGGCGCGGGGCGTATGGCCGTTGTGAGATGGGCCCCCATATCTTTGGTGAACTTGCGAAATGAACGGCTCCAAGGCATGCCGGGTTGTGACGAGGCATGACGGTTTGCGTTGTACGACGTTGAATCCTCCAATGCGCGCGGGCAGGAAGAATACGGGTTAGCCCGGATTCTTCCTTGCCGCGCGCCCGGTGGGATACAACTTCGTGCGGCACATACCTTTATGCAGCGACAGGGAAAACGGGCTGTTGGTGTGAAAAATCCTCAACCGATTGACTTGTATGCTATCTCCTGAGCATTTCTCACCAGTTGCTCCCCGTCAACGGGGGGGCGACTGGTGAGAAATGCGGGTTAGCCTGCATTTCGACGGGAGCGACCGGTGAGAAATGCGGGTCAGTGACAATGCGGTTTGTCGTTGCGTGCAAGTCATCCTTGCACTCAAGGGTTTTGGGACAACTTCTTGATCACGGGCGGATTTCCCTGCCTGCCGACGCTGCGGCAGGGTCAACAAGGCAAGTGCAATTCAAGCGCCATTGCTTTTTCCGGCGTCCTGTTATGCGACGCAGGGGAGAACCGCGCGAAGCTCCCCGCTCAGATTTCCCCGTGGCCTTCGTAAACCATTCCGAACATCAGGTCGATTTTCTCGCCGTCCTGGGTTGAGCCCGGCAGTTTGAGGAAGATCGCTTTCCACTCGTCGCTCAGTTTGCCCGCGCGCGGAAATTCCCCTGTCTCGTCGCCGGCGGGAAGCGGTTGAAGGCTGAGGATGTTCGGATGATCGGTGGCCGTATCTTCTGCGCTCAACTCGGCAAGCTGCTTGTGGCTTGTGATGCCGTCTAACGCCTTGTCGTGGTGCGCCGGCGTGAGGATAACGAACCAGGGATGGGGGGAGGTGCCCAGGTGGTTGCCGTCCGTCGGCTGGATGCCGATGCGCATCGTATATACGCCGGGGATGACTTCGTCGTTCTTGAAGTCCTTCATGTCCTTATGCACTTTGGCGATCCCGACGAACGTGATTTCCGCGATCGAGTCGAGCGATTCGGATGCCGATCCCGGTTTCTTGGACAGCGGAATTTCCTTGCAGAACCAGTACTCGGCAAGCAACCCCGCGTCGTTGGAAAGTTGTACCGCCTCGGGAGCGACAAGCTCGCGAAACTCCGCCGCGGCCTCCGCCGGTACAGGAGATTCCGCCAGTTTGACCGTAACGCCGTTCGCGGCAATGGTTCTGCCGGGCAGCGCCGCAATAACGACTGCCATGCCGGCCGCAGCGATAAGGGTAAGGATGCACTTGGAAACGATCTGCATGATGACAGGGTCCCTTAGATTCGCTTCGGGCGCTTCCCGCAGACACCAATCCCGCGGAGATCGACACCCATCTCCCGATAGACGACGAGATCAGTATTTCATTCAGCGGTACGGTCGTTCAAAAGGACACCCCCAGCGGTCCGCGAAGCGCGGATGCTCGGGGATGTCAGGCCAAAAACGGGTTGATCCGTCCTCAGGATTTCGAGAATGAGCCGATGAACGCGCTGCGCCGATCGACATTCTGCCAAGTCGCGCCCAGGGCATCGCCCCGATAGCTTGACACGATCGTGTACGCCGGCGTGGCGTTTTCGATCTCGGTGAGCGGCTGGTAAAACACGAACTCATTGCCGCCGCACTTGTGGTCGCCTTCCTTCAGGCAACGCGTCGAGATTTCGACCATGCCCTCGACTTCGATGTGCGCGCAACCGGATTCCGCGCACTCGCCGATGCGCGCCGTAATCGGGGCGGACTTTACATCGACGATTTCGGTGACGAGCTTGCCGGCGTTCGACTTCACCAGGTCGAGCAACGCTTCGCGTTGTTTCGCGTCGGCTTTCGCATCGACGATAACGACGGCCTTCGCGGGATAGGGGTTGTGGTATTCGCTGCCGAGCGTGTTGCTCGCAAGCACCACCGTGACCACCTTGAGTCCATCGATGGCGACCCCCTTCCACTCGCCCCGGTCGACGGCCCATGTGAGAATGGCTTCGCTGCCCGTCAGACCCATCTCGCCGTTGGCGAAACAAGGTCCCGTGAACACGTCGCACGAGCGGGTTTCCACGTAGCGGCCAGTCACCGAACTGTTCGTGGGCGCGGCAAAGGCCGTTACGCCGACAACCATCACTGCAAGCAATAGGAGAGTGCACGCATGTTTCATACCGTAGCCTCCACCTGCGCGGGAACCGCGCACCTTTGTCACCCAGCCAGCGTATCACGCTGCAGCATGTTTTGAAAAGAGAAGTGACTAACCCGCATTTCTCGCCAGTCGCTCCCGTCATCGGGAGCGACTGGCGAGAAATGCGGCTAATCCTCAAAACACGAGCGGCCCGCCTTGCATTCCTGTCGCTCGACGGCCTGTCCGTCCGGCCCGAAGGTTTCGTTGGTCCGGGCACACCAGTACATGCCGCTGGAGAACTCGTCGCCGCCACCCGCCGACGCCTCATAGTACATCTCCTTGGAGCGTATATGCTTACAAGGAAAGACGAACCCAGTCTTCTCTTCCGACATTCCTGCCCCTCCCGATGCAGATGGGCACCCTGCCATGTTCAAAAAGCGCGCCCCCGAAATCCGATTCCACCGGGGTGCCGTGCAGTCGCTACGCCTTCGCCGCCGTGAGGATCGCGCGCTTCACCGCGACCTTCACCAGCTTTGTCTTATATCCGTTTCGGCTCAGCGGATTCGCCCCACTCACAGCGGCTTCGCCGGCCTCGGCAGCCGATGCTTCGTTCACGGCCTTGCCCTCGAGCGCCTTGGCCGCCTCCGACGCCACCCAAGGCGTCGGCGCGACGTGGCCGAGCACCACGCGAACAGTCTTCGCGCTTCCACCTGCGTCGTCGAACGCCACCGCCGCCGCAACCAGAGGCCAGTCAAGCCCTTGTCGCGGTTGAATGTCGTAGGAGGCGTTTTTCGTCGATCCGACGGGCACGCTGATATGCGTGACGATTTCGTTCGGCGCCAGCGTGGTGTTTCCCTCTTCGGGCGACGTGGGGCTGTGGAACAGTTCCTCGAGGGGAAGGTCGCGCGACGTGCCGCCCGGCCCGCGAACGGTCACGGTGGCCTTCAGGGCAATAAGAGACGGTGCGAGACGCGAGGCGTTCACAAACTTGGCCGGTCCGTCGTTGCCGAAGATCGCGTGGTAGCGGTTGTCGCCTTCCGCCACCAGATCCCGATTGCCGTCCCGCGCGATCAGCCCGAACCCGTTTCGGAAATACCAGTCGCGCGGGAGCTGGCAGAGGTCTCCGCCGACGGTCCCCATGCAGGCGATCTGTTTGCTTCCGATTGCGTTCACGGCGGTAACCAGCGACGGGAAACTCTTTTGTACCTCATCGTGCTTGCTGAGTTCATCGAGTGAGGTCATCGCGCCGATGCGCAGGGAGCCGCCGGATACGTCGATGCCTTTGATGTCCTCGATGTGCCGTATGCTCACGATCCGCCTGGGAGCGACGATCCCCTGCTTCAATGCGGTCACGAGATCGGTGCCGCCGGCCATCACCTGCGTTTCGCCCGCGGTCGCGCTCAATTGGGACAGGGCCTCGTCGAGACTGGTGGGCATGGCATATTCAAACGCGTTCATGCGAGTTCTCCTTCTTTTTCGAGTGCCGCGAGGACCTTGTCCGGCGTCAACGGAATGGTCGGCACGCGCACGCCGATCGCGTTGGCAACCGCGTTCGAGATGGCCGCGCCCGGTGAAATGACCGGCGGTTCGCCCAGGCCGATTACGCCGCGCTCGTCGTACCCCGGACCTGTCATCATATGGACTTTCAGCGTGCCGCAATCGCCAAGCGTGGCCAGCCGATAGAATTCCATGTCGGCATTGAGCAAGCGGCCCGTGATCGGGTCATACACACACTCCTCAAACAGTGAATACGTGATGCCCATGATGACCGCTCCGTAGACCTGGCTTTCCGCGGTCTTCAGATCGACGATGAGCCCGCAATCCTGCACGGCCACAAACTCGTTGATGGTGACCTGTCCGGTCTCGATGTCGACGCTCACGTCCGCCATCTGCACGCCGCCCGCGCCGGCATCGTCCAGCTTCGTCCCGTCTGACGTGGGCTTGCTTCCCTGCCCCGTGATGGGCATCTGACCCAACAGGCTGCACGCCTTCTTCCACGGCAGGGATTTCGAGGGATTACCAAGAACTTGGATCTTGCCGTCGCGCGCTTCGAGCTGCTCGGGCTTGGCGTCCAGCGCGGGCGCCACCTTCTCGAACAGCGCGTTCAGCGCGTTCGTCGCCGCGTCCCGTGCGGACGAAGAGACCCCGCCGACGGTCGTGCTGCCGCCGGACGCGCCGGACTGCGGGTAGGTGTTCCGCCCGATGTTGACCGTGACTTGATCCAGCGGCAGGCCCAGCGTTTCGGCCGTCACGATGCCAATCACCGTGCGCGTCCCCGTGCCGAGGTCCTGCGAGCCGATACTCGCGCTCACGGAACCATCCGGGTTGATGACGGTTTCGCACTTCGAATTATGGCCGCCGCCGCCCCACGTATGCAGCGAAATGCCGATTCCCCGTTTGATCGGGCCTTCGGTAAGGTCGGGGCGGAGGTGCGCCTTGTCGCGGTATCCGATGAGGTCGGCCGCGATCTTCAGCTCCTGACTGTACACGTCCGGCCGGTCCGTCAATCCGATGTTCTTGAGATAGAAGTCCAGCGTATCCATCTTCAGCTTAGCCGCGAGGTCTTCGAGGGCGGCCATCGTGACGAGGCACGACTGCGGGTGGGACGGCGCGCGCCATGCGCGCGCGCTGCCCCGGTTCGTACGGACCCCTTTGAAAATCGTCCGCTTGTTCGGGATGTTCCCGAAAATGTAGGGCACGCGCAGTCCGCCGGCGCTGCCCATGCCTCCCGAGCCCCAGCCCTGCGACTCGAATACCGTGATATTTCCGTCCTTGGTCGCGCCGGTTTTCACATACGCATACGCCGAAGGCCGTGCACCCGCGGACATGAGCTCCTGATCGCGTTCGAGCATAAGTTTTACCGGTTTGCCGGTTTCCTTCGCGATGCGCACGGCAATCTTGCCCCACTGGTCGGAATCGAACTTCGATCCGAACCCGCCGCCCATATATTGGCAATCCACCTTGATCTGCGCCGCCGGTATGCCCGCCGCGTCGGCCAGTCCGCCCGCATACGCCGATACGTTCTGCGTGGACGGCCAGACCATCAATCCGTCGCCGGTGAATTCGCAGGTTTGGCCGTGGGCCTCCATGCAGCAGTGGGTGATGGCTGCCAATCCATAGAATCCTTCCGACAGGACCTCCGCGTCCTTGAGTGCGGCGTCAACCGCCTCCGCGCTGGGTTTGTCGTCGCGATCTTCCTTGGCGTCGCTCTTCGAGGGGTCCGTATCGTCCACGAGATGCGGCTGCACTTCGTACGACACCTTGACCTTGCGAACCGCTTCGTTCGCGGCCTCCTCCGTTTGCGCCGCGACCGATGCGATGACCTGTCCCGCGTAGCGGACCTCCGCGCCCGGTTCGACTTCCGGCCACGCACCCACCACCCCTTTTACCTCCTTCGCCGCGCTCAGGTCTACGTTGACGACCTTCGCGGCTGCGTGGGGCGACCAGACCAGCTTGGCATAGAGAAGCCCCGGTCGATTGATGTCGTAGGCATATCGGGCGTGCCCCGTCGCTTTGACGGGGCCGTCCAAGCGGCTGATTCGCTTACCGATCAGATCGCGTTGGTCGGCCGGGGGCCATGCATTCTTGGCCATCATGCACCTCCCTTCACGACCTGAAGCACTGCCTCAGTGATGCCGTGATACGTCCCGCAACGGCACAGATTGCCACCGAGTCCCGCGCGCACGTCTTCCAGCGTCGCCTTCGGGTTTTCCTTGATGAATGCCGCGCAGGCCACGACGAAACCGGGCGTGCAGAACCCGCACTGTTGCGCGTCATGCTCAACGAACGCCGCCTGAATCGGCGCCAGTTTCTCCGGTGAACCCAGACCTTCAATCGTCGTGATCTTGTGTCCCTGCGCTTCGATGGCGAGCATCGAACACGAGTACATCGGCTTGTCATCGACCAACACCGTGCAGGCCCCGCAGGTGCCTCGATCACACACCTTCTTGCTGCCGGTGAGATCGAGTTGATTGCGCAACGCGTCCAGGAGCGTCACCCGCGGTTCGACCTCCAACGATTTGGTCTCGCCGTTTATGGAGAGTTTGATGGATACGGCGCCGGGTCCAAGCACTCGTTCGCCCTGCGCGGCTGCCGTCGGCGTCTCGACGGCTTCGTTGATGAGGCCCGTCGCCACCGTGCCGGCGCTGACGGTCTTGAGAAACCCGCGGCGGGACAGGCCCGTTCGCGTGGTCTCCTGTTCATCTCTGGGCATAGATCCAATCCTCCCGTAGTTGGTCGAGATTCACAGCACATGGAACGGGTCTCGGCCTTCCGCCGGCAGCAGGTGACGCCGCCGATCCAGCACGAAGGCGACCGCACCCAATCAAGGTAACATTCGCCCGAATAGAGTGCAAGACCAAGATGACGCTGGCCGAGAATCCGGGGGACATCCCTCGCGGTTTTTGACCGCGCGCCATTCGGCCCTTAGAATTGGATTTGCGTAAGAACCCGTTCAAGCCAAGGAGCCTTTCCTCCGTGAACATTTTCTCGAAGGTTGTGTCGTCGATTGTCGAGGGAAAAACTTTTGCCCTCGCGACCGTCATACGCGCCTCGGGTTCCACTCCGCAAAAGACCGGCGCGAGAGCAATTTTTGAACCCGGCGGCGCCATTCACGGCACCTTGGGCGGCGGTTGCCTCGAGGCGGAGTCGCGCCGGCGCGCACTGCGTGCGCTCGACGACAAACGCCCGCTCCTCTTCGACCTCAACCTGGATGATGACTACGGTTGGGACGACGGCCTCATCTGCGGGGGCAAGGTCCGAGTGTTCATCGAGCCCGACGCGGGCAAGCACCGCGCCGCGTTTCAGGCCGCCGCCACCGCCCTTGAGCGAGGCAGGCGCGGCGTTCTCGTTACGCGCATCGTCGCCGCGGAAAACTTCGTGCAGGTCACATGGCTCGCCGAAGACGTTATCGCGACACATCGGTCGTTTCCGGGCGGCGACGTGCTCATGAAGTGCCTTAACGAGTCGAAACCCGCGCTTCATCTCGAAAAAGATTCCGCTGAACACACACTTGCCGAGGTCTATGTGGAACCTGTGGAGCCGTCGCCGGTCTTGCTGATTGCGGGAGGCGGTCACGTCGGCCAGGCTGTCGCTCGTCTTGGCGCATGGCTCGGATTCGATGTGGTTGTCATCGACGACCGCCCGGCGTTTACCAGATCCGAGTTGTATCCCGAACAGGTCCGGACCATTTGCGGAGACATCCCCAGGGAAGTCGCGGCGTTTCCCATAACCCCGTCCACCTACATTGTGATCGTCACACGCGGACACCGCCACGACGGCGTCGTACTCAAGGAATGCATCCACTCCGACGCGGCGTACCTCGGCATGATCGGCAGCAAACGCAAGGCGCACATGATCCGCAAGGGCCTGATCGAAGACGGTTTCGCGGCGGAATCCGACTTCGATCGCGTGAAATCCCCCATCGGACTCGACATCGGCGCGCTCACGATTGAGGAAATCGCGGTGAGTATCGTGTCCGAACTGGTCGCGGTCAGGCGAAAGCGCAGCGGCGCGGCCGAACCCCTCAGCGTCTACACCCCCGCATGAAAATCGCGGCGATCATCCTGGCGGCGGGGGAGTCCCGTCGCATGGGGAAACAGAAACTGCTTTTGCCATACGCGGGCAAACCCGTCATCGAGCACATCGTCGATGAGGTCACGGCGAGCAAGGTTGCCCAGACCATTGTCGTCACGGGGCACGACACCGCGGCCATCCACTCGATACTGCGGGAAAAGCCGGTTGTCCTCGTCGAGAACGCGCGCTACAAAGAGGGCATGTTGTCCTCGGTGCGTTGCGGATTGAACGCCGTGCCCCGGCGCTTTCGCGCGTTCATGGTGGTGCTCGGCGATCAGCCCGGAATTCGCGCCGAAATCGTGGACTTTCTTATCGACGGCTTCCAGAAATCGGACCGCGGAATCGTCGTGCCGCTGTACAACGACGATACCGGCCACCCCATTATCATTTCGATGAAGTACCGCGACGAGGTCCTCACGAAATTCGACGACACCGGTCTGCGCGGCCTCATCTACGGTCGGCCCGACGAGGTCCTTCGCCTGCCCGTCCCTTTTGAATCGGTGTTGCGGGATATGGATACTCCAGAGGATTACGCGCGCGAACTCGCCGCGTTGAGTGACCACGAGCTGCGGACCCAGCGACCCGTGAGGAAGAAAAAATGAGAACTTGTATTCTGCTCGCTCTATGCCTGACCGTAATTCCGTTCGCCTTCGGACAAGACCCCCCGAAGAATCCCGAGCGCGACAACATCGAAACGTACCGGATTTTCGGGCCGGAACATCCGGGCGTGTACAAACACCCCGCGGCGCTCACGGAACTCGACAACGGCGACCTCTACCTCGCGTACTACGGCGGCCTCGGCGAATACGACGAAGACACGGCCGTGTACGGGTCGCGCCTGAAGAAAGGCGATACCCAATGGACCTTCCCCGAGATCATCGCGGACACGCCGGACATCGGCGACGGCAACCCGGTCGTGTGGCAGGGCCCCGACGGCCGGGTCTGGCTTTTCTACAATTGCCGCTACGGCGAATCGAAGACGTGGTCCGACGGCCGCGTGCTGGGCAAGGTCTCGAAGGACGGCGCGCAGACGTGGTCGGACTCGTTTGTCGTGAACTTCGAGGCGGGTTCGATGGTCCGCGGCCGCCCCGAGGCCTTGTCGAACGGCGATTATCTTCTGCCGTTCTACCACGAAACCGGACACGACCCCGAACGCACCGCGCCGGACACCGCGTCGTATTTCATGCGGTATGACCCGAAGACGAAGAAGTGGTCGGAAACCGAGCGCATCGTGTCGCCCAACGGCAATCTCCAGCCGCAAATCGCCGAGCTTGAACCCGGCCATGTCGTCGCCTACTGCCGGCGCGGCGGCGGGTTTGGTCGCGAAGAGCGCGGCTACATCATCCGGTCGGAATCGAAGGACTATGGCCAGACCTGGACGCCTGGAGTCGACACCGAGTTTCCCAACCCGAATTCCGCGGTCGATTTTTTGAAGCTCAAGAATGGCCACCTGCTGCTCGTCTACAACGACAGCTACAACGAGCGCACACCGTTGACCGTCGCCATTTCGACCGACAACGACAAGACCTACCCCTACCGCCGCCACATCCTCGGCGGGCAGAACACGTACGCGTATCCCTATGCGATTCAGACCAAGGACGAGAAGATTCACATTATTTGCACGACGAACTCGCGCACGACGATTCTGCATAGCGTGTTCAACGAAACCGCGATCACCGAATCGCCGTGGATAAACGAGTAGGGCCGGCTTCGCTGCGGTTGTGCGGAAAGCGCGGAGGGAACATGGCGATTCGGACCATCGGCATCATCATGAACGGCGTGACCGGGCGCATGGGGACCAACCAACACCTCGAACGCTCGATCCTCGCCATTCGCGATCAAGGCGGGGTGACGGGGCCGGATGGAACGGTCGTTATGCCGGAGCCGCTACTCGTCGGCCGGAATGAAGCGAAACTCCGCAAACTCTCCGAAGACCACGGCGGCCTCAACTTCACCACGGACCTTCAGTCCGCATTGAACGATGCAAACTGTCCCGTCTACTTCGACGCTCAAACCACCCTGCGCCGCTACGAAGACGTAAGGCACGCGATTGCGGCGGGCAAACACGTCTATTGCGAAAAGCCCGTCGCCACCGCTTCCGCCGAAGGACTCGATCTCTACCAACGAGCGAAGGCCGCCGGGGTCAAACACGGCGTCGTGCAGGACAAGCTCTGGCTGCCCGGCCTGCGCAAACTCAAGTCGTTCATCGACTCGGGGTTCTTCGGCGAAATTCTGAGCGTGCGCGGTGACTTCGGCTACTGGGTGTTCACCGGCGAAGATCAGCCCGCGCAACGCCCCTCCTGGAACTACCGCGCCAAGGACGGCGGCGGCATCATCCTCGACATGTTCTGCCACTGGCGATACGTCATCGACAACCTGTTCGGCAACGTCAACGGCGTGTTCGCCCTCGGCGCCACCCATATCAAAAAGCGCTGGGACGAACAGGGCAGTCCCTTCGATTGCGACACCGACGACGCCGCCTACGCCATCTTCACCACCGACACCGGCGTCATCTGCCAGTTTAACTCCTCCTGGTGTACGCGCGTGAGACGCGACGACCTCGTGACCTTTCAGGTTGACGGCACGAAAGGCTCCGTTGTTGCGGGCCTGCGCGAATGCTGGTTTCAAAGCGCGGACATGACGCCCCGCCCCGTGTGGAATCCCGACATCGAGAACCCGATCGACTTCCGCGCCGGTTGGAGTCAGGCCCCCGGACAGGCGGAGTACGACAACGCCTTCAAATTGCAATGGGAACTCTTCCTGCGCCACGTCGCCTTCAACGAACCCTTTCGCTGGGACCTCAAAGAAGGCGCCAAAGGAGTGCAACTCGCGGAACTGGGGTTGAAATCCTGGCACGAACGCAGGTGGATCGACGTCCCCGCCATTTGAACCCATTCACACCACCGATGCACACCGATACGGAACCTACCGAAATCATCGGTGTGTGCCGGTGGCCAAGTACGCACTCCCCGTGACTCCATGGTTGATTTCGGCCAATATCATGCGAGGGTCACCGCGTCGGACGGCGCCGCTCGGTCGCCATGCGCGTTGATAACGCCCCCATCCACGCGGCATAATTTTGTTATCGGGCGGCTAGCTCAGTTGGTTAGAGCATCTGCTTTACACGCAGGGGGCCGGGGGTTCGAGTCCCTCGCCGCCCACCAATCGCTTTTCGAGTATCGCCCTTTCCTACCCGCCCGGCGCTTGGGATTGCGCCCTGTCAGTTATAGCGTTCCCGCAGGCGATTGGCGGCGGCGGCTTCGTTGGTGAGTTTGGCGTAGGCTTCGTCGATGGGGATGTCGGCGGCGTTGCCGGGCGCGAAGCCGCAGTCGGGGTTGAGGAGAATGCGGTCGGGGGGCAGATGACGCAGCGCTTTTTCGACGCGCTCGACGATGGCATCGACGGAGTCGATGGTTTCGCCGCGGCAGTCCACACAGCCGAGTCCCACCTTGGAGTTTTCGGGCAGTTCCTTGAGCACGGCCAAATCGCCTGCGACGGGTATGGTGAACTCCATGACGTACTGGTTGACGTTCAGCCGTTTCAGCGCGGGTAGGATGGGGTCGTATCCGCCTTCCCCGACCCAACCGGCGCGCGCTTTGTTGCGGCGGCACAAATGGATGGCGGTGGTGACGCCGTCCACGCCGTCCATAATCCGATTGAGCATGTCGACGCAAAGGTCGATTTCGCGGTGGGGATGGTCGAACGATTCGCGCACCCGCGCGTCGACGAACAGGCACAGGTGTGGATCGTCGAACTGGACGATGTCCGCGCCTGCGTCGCGCAGCGCGATCAGTTCGCCCCGCAGTATCGGAACGAGCGCGTCCATGAACGCCTCGCGAGTGGGGTAGGCGCGCGCCGAGCGGTCTGGGTCCCACATGCGCTGGCCCAGCAGGTAGGGAGACGGCAGCGCGACTTTGACGAGCCGGTCCGTTCGGGCGCGGAGGTAGGCGGCTTCCTGTGCGGCAAGACCCGGGCGGGTGTAGCGCAGCGGCTCGACGACCGTGTGCCACCAAACGCCGTCCCGCCGTTCGAGCAGGAACCCCTCGCACACGTCCGCGATGATGCCGATGTACGAGCGGCGGCGGTATTCGCCGTCGGACACGATGTCGAGACCGGCCGCCTCCTGCAACGCGAGAATGTAATCCACGGCGGCATTCATCCGCTTTTCGAAGTCGGCGGGTTCTTTGGGGGCCCGCGCGGGGTCGAGGAGGTCGCGCACGAACTGCGTGCGCGGCATGCTGCCGACGATGCCCGCGGCGAAACGGGGGATATCGCGGGTCATATCTTCCACTCCTCGCGCGCGATCTGGAAGTCCTGGTTTGTATCGATCTCCATGTAGCCGCCGCGGGTCGGCATGGCGTGGAACTCTTCTCCTGCGTCGATCATGTGTTGGAACAGGTCGATGAGATAGGCCTTGCGAAACGACTTGGCCGCCTGGAACGGTCCATCGCCGTGCTCGGCCTTGCTCTCGTGGTAGTGACGGCGAAGGGCGGCAGCCGCCTTGGGCGTGAACCGCGCCACGCCGATGTACTCGCCGTGGGCTTCTTCGGACTGCATCGTGCGGTTTACGGCGCGGATGCGCGTGCCGCCGTCGAGCCGAATCTTCTCGCCGTCGTGCTCGGGGTGCTCGGTGCGCTGCAGGTACCGCGTCCGCCAGTCCGTGTCGCACACCAGGGTGGCGTCATGCGGACTTTGCACGAGCCGCTGAATGATGCCGGGCGTGTACAGGATGTCGCTGTATGCGCACACGAAGCCGTCGTCCATGTGCGGTTCGGCGTGCATCAGCGATTCCATGATGTTGTTGTTCTGCCAATCCGCGTTGTGGCAGAACGTGAACTGCGGGTAGGCCTGCCGCACCATGTCGATCCGGTAGCCGCCGATGAATACGACGTCGTCGAGACCGCCGGCCGCAAGGGCCTCAAGACCCCAATCGAGGATTCGTTTGCCCTTCACCTCGGCGAAGCACTTGGGCGCGTCGGCGGTATGCGGCATCAGGCGCGCGCCGCGCCCTGCCCCGATAATGATGGCTTTCATAAGCGGGATTATAAAGAATGAAAAGGAAAGATGGTATCAGCGGCGCGGCGGCGGCAACAGTCGGGGCCGCTGGCGTAAACCGCCGGAAGCGGCAGGGTCTGACTTTGACTCGGGCGCGCCGCCCCGATCCTCGACCATGGGCAGGCCCGGGCCGTCCGTATTCAAGGCTTCCGCGGCGGGCTGCAGTTGTTGGATGAGCGCGAGGGTGCGCGAGCGCACGTCCTGCCACTGCGAGATCAGATTGGGCGTGTTGGGGTTGCGCAAGATGTTGTTGATGCCGTCAATGCCGACGTTGACGAGGAGAATGATCTGTTCCAGGTCCTCCAATTTTCCGGGTTCGAGTCCGAACGCGTTCACGTCGATGGCGGCCTGGGTAAACAACACCCAGCTATCGCGAAAACTCTGGAACGAAGTCTTGAGCGCGCTGATGTCAGCGGTTGTAAGTTGACCCGCATGAAGTCCCGCGATGGACTTCTGCAACGCCTCGGTGTCGGTCTGCAGTTTTTCGAGCGCTCCACGTATATCCGTGATTCCATTGCGCGAACGCAGTCCTTTCAAGGTAGACACGGCGAAGTCGATTTGCGCCTTGGCGCCCGGAACGCTTTTCCCCGGCGTCAGCGCATTCACCGCATTCAAGAGGGCGTTATTGATCGCGTCGAAATCCCTGCGCCACCCCGCGTCGTTGCTGGGCCACTCGCGGTATCGGCCGTAGCAGTCCGCCCAGGCTTCGTTGGCTTTATTGAGGGAGTCGCGCAAGGCGGTGGCGTCGCCGTCCGCGGCATCCTGCTGGGCGTTCGAGAAGGCGGTGGTGGCGCGGTCGAGAGCGCGGGTCAATTCCGCGTTTTGGGCGGACTGGCCGCTCGGAGCGACCTGTGCCAATGCCGCGTGCGCCACGTAACACATGATAAATAAAAGACTTCTGCTCATAGACGATGCAACCCCTCTTCCGACGTATATCCCTTCCTGCGGGCCGAAGTTCCCTCACGAAATTCTCGACTGCACGGCCGTGATGCGAACCATTCCCAGCGTCAATACGGGTTTGCGCAGACCGCGTTATGCTGCTATACTGCCGTTGATTTCCTGGCGCTGCAACCCGTGCCGTTTTATGCGTTCCCGGGAAGGGGACCCCGGGAGAGGATACGCTAAGGCCGGGCCATGCGCGGTTGCTCTGTGCGGAGTCGGCGTTACAGTGGTCGGGCCATGCGCCCAAAGCATGTGGGGAGGTGTGCTGTGAGCAAAAGACGAGGGTTCACGCTTATCGAATTGCTTGTGGTGATCGCAATCATCGGCATACTGGCGGCGATCCTGCTTCCGGCGCTCGCGCGCGCCCGCGAAGCGGCACGACGCGCGTCTTGTCAAAACAATCTGAAGCAAATGGGCATCATTTACAAAATGTATGCAGGAGAGGCCAAGCGGGAACTCCTTCCCCCCAAGACCATCCTGGGATACGATGACGACGTTCCCTATCCGACGGGCTGCCTGCCATGGCCAAGTCTGAACCCCTCGGACGATGCTCCCAGTTTCGCGATCGAGTCCGTCCACGTGTATCCCGAGTATATGACGGACGCGAACATTCTCATTTGTCCCTCGGACCCGACGGGCGCATTGGTCATGCAGAAGGGGGTGAACGAGAACTGGGTGGATGACATCACGGGCAACATTGACATCACGAAGCTGTCCTGCCAGGGCGACGAATCCTATGGATACTTCGGTTTTGCCATCCCCTCCAACGAGTGGCTGAAGGGTTGGGGATCGCCCCTCATCGTTGCCGCGCAACTGCTGCCCATCTTCGACAATCCCGACGAAGATTTCGAGATTACCCATCCGAACTTGGGCGTGCTTCAGGTCCACCGCCTGCGCGAGGGCATCGAACGGTTCTTCATTACCGATATCAACGACCCCAGTCGGACGTCGCAGGCGCAATCGGAGTTGTCCACCATGTTCGACGTGGTCAGCCCGATCATCGAGAATTTCAACCATGTTCCGGGCGGATCGAACGTGCTGTATCTTGACGGGCACGTCGAGTATATCCGCTATCCGTCGGACCGGTTCCCCGTTTCCAAGGAATTCGCGGAGATGGCCGGCTACTTCGGTTGATTCCAGCCCGTTGCGAACAAATCAAGGCGCCCTCGAACTCAATCGAGGGCGCCTTCTATCATGATCGATAAGCCCGAAGGAATGCTACGGTTTGGCTTCAGGTTGGGGCTTGTCGGGCGAGCCGGACTTCGGCCTTCCCTCGTTTCGATCCAGACCGGCCTCTTCCAGTAAGCGCTTCATTCCTTCCGGATCCTTCGACATTTCAATGGCGCGCTGAATCAGTCTGCGCATGTGCCATTCAAACTCCTGAAGGAACACGTAGAGCTTGGCTCGTTGCTTCACGCTCAGGCCCGCGGCCATTTGCTTGAAATAGTCCCAGCGCAGTTGATTGCGTTCCTGATCAACCCGGATCATCGCGTCCAGCTTCTGTTCGAGGTCGGCGTCGGGCGCGTCGTTTTTCAAGGCTTCCCGCAGTTCATCGCCCGCTGCCTCTCGCTGTCGCCACAGCCCTCCCATCTTTTCGCGCATTTCCTGCATCTGCCGGATCATGACGACGGTCTGTTCGTCTGTCAGCTCCAGTTCGCGCGAGACTCGGGCCATCAATACGGAACTCACCAACTCGCGGATTTCCGCTTCCCGTTCTTCGCTGATTGGCGGACGGCGGGGCCCCCCTTCTCGGGGCGGTCCCGGAGAGTCCAAGCCGCGATGCGGGGGCCCGTCGCCGGGCTTTTTGGGGCCGAACACCGGAGGCTCATGGCCAGGCGCGCCGGGCTTGTCTTCTCCCGCTCGCGCCGCCGGCAGCAGAACACTTGCCCCAATCAGGAACGCGAGCGTTGCGGTTCTCCTCGAAAAAAGACTCATAGGATTTCTGTTCCCCGTTCGGCGTATTGATCGAGCAGCGACTTCAAGGTATTCAATTCGTTGTCGGTGAGCAGACCCATTTCGATATCGACCGATCCCTCGTATTCGAATTGCCCGGGATCGTCGCGAAGAAACGCGACGCTGGCCAGAACCGTCGTATAGTCGTCAACGGATTCCGAAGCAAGTTCGAGGCTCTCGTCCACAACGGCGTCCCAGTCCTCCGGCATCCGTTCATCCAGTACAGAGGCCAGGGACTCGATCGTCTCGCCCGATTGTTCGCGCGACTCGAGGACCTGCGCAACGCGCGGGTCAAGCGCGGGAACGGCGGACTCTTGCCGGAACGCCCACGGCGCCACAATGACGGCGAACAACGCGGCCGCCGCGAGGCCGTACAGCCATGCCAGGCGGGGCGGCCTGTGCGGCGCGCTCGATTCACGCGCCAGGGCAACGACGCGCGTGGCAAAAGCCGGATGCACCTGGGGCGGCGGCAAGGCTCGTAAATGCGCCGATAGCTTGGACCATTCCATGTACCGCCGCGCGGCATCCGCGTCTTTTTGAAGGAGCCGCGCCACGGCTTCGGGGTCGTCCGATTCCCCGTCCAGGTAGGCGGACAACTCTTCGTCGAACCGTTTTCTATTCACAACAAATCGCCTCCCAGCTCGGTCATCTTGAGCCGGAGCTGTTCTCGGGCCCGCGCGAGCCGGCTTTTCACCGTGCCCTCACGGCACCGAGTCACTTGTGCAATCGTCTCGTAGTCCATGCATTGAATCTCGCGCAAGACCAGCACCTCCCGGTGTTCCGGCGATAGCATGGCCAACGCGGTTTCAACCAATCCTTCAATTTCTCGGAGCCTGGCCTCTCGGTCCGGCCGTCGCGCCTCGTCCTCGATGTGGTGCTCGCTTTCGTCTTCGCGCGTAATCGAGTGGGTTTTCCCCCTTCCACGGCGCCCGGAATCACGAAGGAAGTTCAGCGTGAGGTTCCGCGCCATACCGAACAGCACGGTCGAGAACTTCGCCTCGGGTTTGAGCCGACCGAGGTAGCGGTACACTCTCACGAAACTGTCCTGCGCCAGGTCTTGTGCGTCCTCGAACGAACCGACCATGCGCATGCAAAAGTGGACGACAGGCGTCTCGTATCGCCGGACCAGTGCGGCGAACGCTTCCATATCGCCGGAGCGTGCGCGCGCGACAAGATCCCAGTCCGCATCGTCGCTCATGCGCGCCGTTTCCTCGACCACATTGCGTTCAACACCCCCGTTGTCGAGAAGTTCCGGTATACCTCCGGTTGCTCCCGGGTACGCGATCAGCGCATAACCCCATGTCTTATTTTGATTTGCCAATCTCGATCCGTTGTTTCGCGCGCACGCTCAGCAACTTTAATCCACGCGCCAAATGCTCGATTTCCTGGAGCAGGGGAGCGATGCTCTCGGACTGCGATTCCTCCGCCGTCGCTATGATTCGCAGCCAGTACGCGGTCTGACGGCAGGCCCGCCGACCCGCGGAATAACTCTCGACCTGACTGGCCGAGCCGGCATGCCGGGCCTCGACCAATTCGGCCCCGATGCCGACTCCACTCCGAACCAATTCGTTGATCACGGGCTCGGGCAAGTCCGGTTTCAGTCGTTGCGCTAGTTTCAGGATCGCCACCCCAAACTCGAAAGTCCGCTCCTCGAGTTCCTGAGGCTCCATTTCCCTTACCGGATGCAGTCGAGAAACGCGCATGACCGTCCCTTTCCCCGTGCCGTCGTACTTCGAAGCGTGCTTCGCGAGTATAGCACTGCGGACCAAGCAGCAGAAGCGGGAAAAACCCAGTAAGTCGCAAGCGGTCCCCAAAGCAATGCAGATTACCGTTGGACAGCGTGACAAAGCGACAGTTCTAACCCGCATTTCTCACCAGTCGCTCCCGATGACGGGAGCGACTGGTGAGAAATGCTCAGGAGATAGCATAGAAGTCAATCGGGTGAGGATTTTTCACACCAACAGCCCGTTTTTTGCCCTGTCGCTGCATAATGGCATGTGCTGTACGAAGTTGTATCCTTCTTTGCCCGAGGGTGTGAAAAACCCGGGTTAGCTTCGTCGCTAAGCGACGATAACGCCGGGTCGATGAGCTGCGGGGATAGAAGGCGACCGTCCGCTTCATCGGCTAGTACCGCGACCGCGTCGGATGGATGCATTCGGTGTCTCGCCGGTCTCCGAGTAGGTCCCATCGTCAACGGCTTGCTGAAGCCGGCGCACTTCCTCGAGTATCCCCACGAAGCGGCGGCCGAAAGGTGTCAGCAGGTACTCCACCTGGACTGGGGGCTTCTCGCCGAACACGGTGCGACGGACAATGCCGAAGCGGATCATCTTCCGCAACCGCTCGTTCATGACCTTCGCAGACAGGCCCGGGCAGGCCCGAAGGAAGGCGCTGGGCCGGGTCTGACCGTCGACGCAAAGCTCGAGCAGGCGGAGCGACCATTTACAACCGACTATGCTCTCGACCATGGAGGCGACGGGGATGGGGCTGCCATCCTTCGCCTTGAGTGGCCCGCTGACTGAGGCGTCGTTCTGAACCATGACGTAACTACCTTACCGAAAAGTACCTTCTTGGCACGAGTCGGATCCCGATGTAGGATACACGCCGATGGAGCATACCCGAGTGCTCAGAACCCGATGACACGAAAGGAGCCAACCCATGAAAGAAGCGCTGGGCATTCCCGGCTATACGTATGGCACCGCCGAGGTGGCGCAGTCCCCCGTGACGCCTGCCGACTTCGAGTTGATGAAGAAGAGTGTTCTGTTCGGCCCTGAGGACGTCAAGTACTTGCGGCTCTCGCATGACGTGCTCAAGGACCAAGTCGAGGCCATCCTGGATGTCTGGTACGGGTTCGTCGGTTCGAACCCCCACCTGCTCGCGTCGTTCACCGGCAAGAACGACGGCAAGCCGCTCAGCACCTATTTGGGCGCGGTTCGCAAGCGCTTCGGCCAGTGGATCCTCGACACCGCACGCGCCGAGTACGACCAGCAGTGGCTTGATTACCAGCACGAGATCGGCCTCCGCCATCATCGCACGAAGAAGAACCGCACCGACGGCGTGGCCTCGACGGACCATGTCCCGTTTCGCGACCTCTTCGCACTCGTGTTTCCGGTGACGTTTACGCTGAAGCCCTTCCTCGCCAAGAAGGGCCACTCGGCCGAGGACGTCGAGAAGATGTACGCCGCGTGGGTCAAGTCGAGTCTCCTTCAGGTAACGCTTTGGAGCTACCCGTACGTGAAGGCCGGCGATTTCTGATCGGGGCGGGCCCCTGGAGGATTACCCCGGATTCTTCACGCCCACGCGCGTCCAAGGATACAACGTTGTTCAATGCATACCCTCATGTCTCGCCGGCGCGCGGCCCGGCAAAACTGGTTGTGGGCGTGAAGAATCCTCATCCAACGCGCTCCCATGCGTTATCCAGAACATGTCTCGCCACACCCCCCTCCACGGGGGAGTGGCGAGTAACGCGGGGTATAACCCAGCGCCCACCCCCCACACTGGCGTAGGCGTAACCCACGACAGGCCCACCGACCTCGGCCGCCGGCCACAGCAGTGAGACTGAGCGGACCACCTTGATCCGCTCGGCCATCGGTGACGGAGGAAAGGCCTCTTACTTGAAGGCCACCGCCGTTTGCGTCACGTAGTGGTTGTAGCCCGGATTTTTCATACCCGCGGGCAATGAAGGATTCAACTTCGTGAGGCACATACCTTTATGCAGCGACAGGGAAATCGGGCTGTTGGTGTGAAAAATCCTCACCCGATTGACTTCTCTGCCATCACCTGAGCATTTCTCACCAGTCGCTCCCGTCATCGGGAGCGACTGGTGAGAAATGCGGGGTAGACCACCATAACAGCGTCGGCATCCGCAATCCTCCCGTATCGAATCGTCCTCGGGACAGCGTGGAATGGTGAAAAGTCCGTAAACGTCCGGTGAATAGCATCGTATCAATTCGGTGACGTCCTGCGAGAGTATGTCCTCGACCGCGAGGAAATTCTCATGAGGAAGTCGAGCAGGGGCGGCTTCCGCGCGCGAAAAAGGGGAACGACGGCGGAAAGCACGGCGATTGCCCGGGTTTACGTCTTGGAGACGAAGGCCCGTTTGATCCGTTCGACGACGTCCGACTGCTCGTACCCCCACAGCTCGTCGGAAAAGATTTCGACCTCGACGTACCCTTCGAACCCAGCGGACTCGACCCACCCTCGAATCTGGGGGATGTTGATGCAACCGTCTCCCATGATGGCGCGGTCGTTGAGTATGTCGCGTGTCGGCACGCGCCAGTCGCAGACGTGAAACGAGAAAATGGACTTGCCGGCGCGCGCGATTTCGTTCTGGAGATAAGGGTCCCACCACACGTGATACACATCGAGAGTCACCCCCACCCACGCGCTCTGCAACGCGGTCACCATGTTGTTCGCCTGTTCGAGCGTGTTCACCGCCGATCGCGAGTCGGCGTACATCGGGTGTAAGGGTTCAATGCCGAGTTTTACCTTCGCCTGTTGCGCGTGTTCGAGCACCTGCGCGATGCCGTCGATGATTTGCTTTCGCGCCTCCGCCAACGGCATACCCGGCACTGCGCCGCACACCAGAACCACCAGCGGTGCGCCGATGGCGTCTGCGTCGTCGATAGCGCGCTTGTTGTCGTCGATGGCGGCGCGCCGCTTGGCGTGCGTCTCCGCGGGGAAGAAGCCGCCCCGGCACAGGCTGACCACCGTCAGTTCGGCATCGCGCAACATCTTGGCCGCCTCCTTCGTGCCCAGGGGGTCGAGATGCCGGCGCCACACCGTAATGCCGGGCACGCCCGCGCGCACGTAGCCGTCGATGGCTTCGCGCAAGGACCACGGCTTGGTAGTCATCGTATGAACGCACAGCCGGGAGAGATTCAAAGAACCGGAAGACATTGATCTGGCTTCCCCCGAAGGTATGCCGTCAATTCCGCGACTTCGCTTCTTCCATCATTTTGACGAAGCGGGCGAAGAGGTAGCGGCTGTCGTGGGGACCCGGCGACGATTCGGGATGGTACTGCACGCTGAAGATCGGCAGCTCCTTATGCTCCATCCCCTCGACCGAGCCGTCGTTGAGATTGGTGTGCGTGATGCGCACTTGGGACTCGTCGAGCGATTTCGGGTCGACCGCGAAGCCATGGTTTTGCGCGCTGATCTCGACTTGCCGGGTGAGGTGGTTCATCACCGGCTGGTTTCCCCCCCGGTGGCCGAACTTGAGTTTGTATGTGGCGCCGCCGAACGCGTGGCCAAG
This sequence comes from Candidatus Hydrogenedentota bacterium, assembly GCA_045863315.1. Lineage (GTDB taxonomy): Bacteria > Hydrogenedentota > Hydrogenedentia > Hydrogenedentales > SLHB01 > JABWCD01. The sequence goes on from BTUX01000002.1 coordinate 30,506, forward strand.
GATTTGATGACCAAGGCATATCCCGAAGATCGGCTTCTTTCCAAACAACGCTTCGACGGTCGGGTAGATGTACGGCAGCGCCGCCGGATCGCCGGGACCGTTGGATAGAAAGATGCCGTCGGGCTTCTGCGCGAGCGCTTCCTCCGCCGTCGCGGTGGCGGGCATGACGACGACGTTGCAGTCGTGCGCTTCGAGCAAACGCAGGATGTTGTATTTGATCCCGTAATCAAAGGCGACGACGCGGTACTTCCCATTGAAGTTCGGGTTCCACTCGTACGGTTCGGTGATGGACACGGCCTTCACGTAGTCGCTGCCGGCCATGTCCGGCGAATCGACGGCCTTCCGGATGAGCGTGTCGCGATCGAATTCGACCGTGCTGATCACGGCCTTCTTCGCGCCCTCGGTGCGAAGCATCTTTGTGATTTTGCGCGTATCGACGCCGTCGATGGCAACGATGTGGTGCTGCTTGAGGTATTCCGGCAGGGACATCTTCGCCCGCCAATTGCTCGGCGTATGGCAGCACTCCCGCATGACGAAGCCCTCGACAAAGGGCCGGCGCGATTCCACATCCTCGGGGTTCACCCCGTAATTGCCGATGTGCGGGTACGTCATGGTGACGATCTGGCCGGCGTAGGAGGGATCCGTAAGGATTTCCTGGTAGCCGGTCATGCTCGTGTTGAACACGAGTTCGCCGGTGGTTTCGCCGTCCGCGCCCACGGCGTTTCCTTCGAACACCACCCCGTTTTCCAGCGCGAGTACAGCTTTCACCGCAGATTCCTTCAGCCGTGTAAGACCCGATTTCAGAGTGTGTGATACCGAAAGGGTTGGAGAGCTGTGAATAGGGTCGCAATCAGGCGCAAAATTTACCGAAACGCCGGGAGATTTTCAAGTTTTGCGGGGTCATCGACCCGCACATCGCCTGATTCTCCGCAGCCCGGTTGTCCGTGGCCATGCGCGCCGCTGCGCGCGCGTGAATACGTCGGGCTAAGGGGAGGAAATCCCGCCGGCATGGAGAGCGATCGCTTCGTCGTACGTTTCGCACACGCGTTCCACCATGCGCCCCAGCGTGAAGTGTTCCCGAATCCACGCACGGCCCGCCGCGCCCATCTTTTTCCTGCCCGGTCCATCCAGGACGAGCGACTCGATCGCTCGGGCCAAGGCGTCGACATCTCCAGGCGGGACGAGCACGCCGGTGCGCCCGTTGTCGAGGGCCTCGCCCGTGCCGCCAATGTCGGACGCCACGACCGGCAAGCCGGCCGCCTGAGCCTCGAGTACAGAGGTGGGCAGGCCCTCCTGTTGCACGGACGGTTGTGCGAAGATGTCGAATGACGCCAGTGCGCTCGCGAGATCGTCCCAGAACCCGGTGAATGTCGCTCGATCATGAATGCCGAGCTTGGCCGCCTTGGCCTCGAGCGCGCGTTTCGCCGGGCCGTCTCCGACGATGACCGCGCGCAGATGGGGATATGCCGGCGCGAGCTTGAATAGGGCATCGAGCAAATGCGTGTGGCCCTTTTCGATCGATACGCGGCTGCACGTGCCCACGACCAGCGCGTCCTCGGGTATATCGAACTTCGCGCGAAGCTCCATCCGATTGCGGTTGTGATCCGCCGCCTCGAGGTCGAGGCCCGTATAGATTACGCGAATCCGGTCTTCGCGGGTGGGGCCTTTCAGAATGCGCTCCTTCATGTGGTTCGATACCGTGATGACGAGATCGCAGTGGGGCAGGGCGAAATCCCGTTCAATCCATTGATAGACGAACCGCCGGAAGGGAAGGAACCCGTCCCACCAGCCGTACGCGCTCGCGACGACCGCGCAGGGCCACTTGCGGCGGCCGATCCCGATCATCGTGTTCGAGTGCGGGTCATGGGTGTGGACGATATCGACATCGTACTTCTTGATCAGCTCAAGCACCTTCGCGCGAGCGAGGCCCCAGTTGGAGCGCGATTTCCACGGGATGCGCTCGTTCGAAGGCGGGAGCCCGCGTCTGCGCGCTTGCTCGATAAACAGTTCATCGCTTCCCGAAAAGGTGTCGTAGGGAACGAGGATGACGCGGTAGCGCTCTTTCGGCAGGTGCTTCATGAGGGTGAGCAGGATGGTATGCGAGCCGCCGAACGCCCAACTGCGAATCAGGAAAAGTACGTTGCGCGGTTTCACAACTTCCACTTTCGTATCAACGAAGCGATTCGATTGAAAACCGGCTTCGGCCGTCCATCGGCGTCGCATAGCCCGCCGCTTACGACGGAAGATTTCGCGTCGGTGATGTCCCACCACGTGATCGAGCGCACGGCCGGATTCGCGTAGGCAATCGTATACACGGCTTCCGCGTAGTCGGCCTGGATGGTTTCGTCCCAGGGCGCGCGCCAGTAGCCGGCGGTCCAGTGGGGCGCGTAGGACGACGGCGCCGAAAACTCCGTGATGTGAATCGGTTTGCCGAATTTCGCGTACCGTTCGAGCATGTCGACAAGCCAGGAAGGCGTTGTGGCGGGGCCCTGCAGTCCGCCGAAGGACTCGTTGAAATGGAACCCGGGATAGTATTGAAGGCCAATCGCGTCCACGCTGGCCAAAACGCCTTCGTCCTTCGCGCGGGCGAGAAAGGCCGCGTAGGTCATTGTGTGCGTGTCGACGGGGTTGTTGTCCGGCCCGTACACGAAGAACCTCCTGCCGTAATCCCCTTCGTGCGCGCCATTCACCAAGCCGGTGAGCGGCTTGCGATCCGATACGAGCTTCGCGGAATTCGCCACCAGTTCGAAAACCATCGGCTGAGGCATGCGCACCACGTTCGTGCTGTTCGGCTCGTTCATGATCTCCCATACGCTGAAACGGACGGCGAACGCATCCAACAGCGCGCGCTGCTGCGCGAGCATCGCGTCGCGGAGGGCATCGTGCGGCAAATCGCGCGCGCGGTCGGGGAGTATGCCATAGTCCTGCAGCCAGACGCTGCCATGCGACTTCAGCCGGTACCCCAATTCTTCCAGCGCGGTGATTCCAAATGTAGCATCCACGGCGCCGACGTCCACGTCGCCGCCCTTGGCATCGGTCCAGTTCCATCCCAGCAGCAGCGTCGCGAGATCGAAACCCGCCGAACGCGCCAACTCGAACGCCCCGGCCTTGTACGGACTGCCTTCAAACACGCCAAACGAGAAATCCGCGCGCGGCGCGGGTATCGCCGAGCGCGCTCTCTCCAGTTCCAGCCGGTCCCGTAGGCGCAGCGCATCGGCGAGCACCCCATCCGCCGCCGCGGCGCGCGCGACGGGAGAGCCTTTCAGCACGGCTTCGTCGAGCGCGCGCTTCAGCGGCCGCGACTGTTCATGGAACTGTCGGCGTTCGAGATCGTGCACGGCGGTGCGGGCAAGTTCGATATTAAGCTCGATCACACGCGCGCTGCCGGCGACCTCGACATCGAAACCGTGTCCCGCGTTGTCCGCCCGAAGGAGCAATTTGCCGTAATCCGCGGTCTCCCAGAAGAGCGCTTGCACCACACAGCCTGGTCTCGGCGGGAGGACGAGCGCGGGCAGCCCCTTCTCCCTCGGCTGGCCGCGCTCGCGCGCGAACTCATCGAAGACGGGCCAGCAGGTCGCTTCGAGCGCGCAATCCTCGAGATCGGTGGCGTACATGAATTGATTTCCGACGACGCCGCGCGCCTGAAAGTCTTCCCATCGCATGAGGTGCCCCTGCCGGTTATAGGCCAGTATGACAAGGCACCCGGCGGGCGGGAGACTCAGCGCGAGACGCGTTTCGCCGCGATAGGCATAAATCCGCGGCGTGTTTCGATAGACGCCGATCCCGTCCTGGTTCTCGACCGCAGGCGGTTGCACGCTGAGGTAACCGCGTTCGATGGGTCGTTGCAACGCGATCGTGAATGCGCCGGTTGCGTCGGTCGAGGACTGTCCCCGCAGTTGGAAAGAAGTGTCGGACAGTCCGACAAACGCATGCGCCAGCGGCCGGCCTGTGTCCGCCGCATAGACCTTTCCGCCTACCACCACTGCGGTCTCCGCACGGACCGGACACGGAAGCAGGAAGAGGAGACTGGCCATGATTGTCCAAGTCGGTTTGTGCGTTGCCTCGTTCATCGCGAAGTCACGGACTCCCGGGTCAGCGTGGGAATGGGATGGGCTGGATTTGTGGAGAATGCGGATTCGGCGTCGCCATACGCTCGCCGTGCGTCGCGGCAAAAAGGACAGCCGGTAGAAACGTCGTCGAAAGTGCTACAAGGCACTAGGGGCACACTCGCTGATCGTGCTGATGTCCATAACCGGACACAGGCTCTAGCAACTTTCGCTACGCCGTTCCTACCGGCAATTGAATTATACCACGGAACCGGCGATTCCGCCACTGAATACCATGACAACTTCGACGATTCAAAATCGTGCCGCCGGCCGGGCGCGCCTTTGATTTGAATGGGCTGAACCATTACAACAGAATGCCGAAGCGGAGAGGTGCCATGCGAATTCATATAGGTTGCGCGCTTGTTTTACTCGGGGGAATGGTCATGCCCGCATTTGGCGAGGAAGCGAAATACGAACCCAACTGGGCCTCACTCGATACGCGATCCACGCCGCAATGGTTTACCGACGCCAAATTCGGAATCTTCATCCACTGGGGCGTGTACTCGGTGCCTTCCTGGGGGCCAAAGGACCGCTACGCCGAATGGTATTGGCACGACATGAACAACAAGGACGGGGAGACCTGGAAGTTCCACGAAAAAACGTACGGCGCGGACTTCAAGTACCAGGACTTCGCGTCCATGTTCAAGGCGGAGTTGTTCAATCCCGACGAGTGGGCAGACATCTTCAAGCGGTCCGGCGCGAAATACGTGGTGCTCACTTCCAAGCATCACGAAGGGTTTTGCCTGTGGCCCAGCGCGGAAAGCTGGAACTGGAATGCGGTCGACGTGGGGCCGCACCGCGATCTTGCAGGCGATCTGATCGAGAGCGTACACCAGGCGGGACTCCGCATGGGTTTCTACTACTCAATCTACGAGTGGTACAACCCGCTGTACCAGAGCGACGTGGCCCGTTACGTCGACACGCACATGCTTCCCCAATTGAAAGATCTCGTGCAACGATACAAACCCGACATTGTGTGGCCCGACGGCGAATGGGACCACCCGAGTGCCACATGGCGCAGCGAGGAATTCCTCGCGTGGCTCTATAACGAATCGAACGCGCCCAAGGACGTCGTCGTGAACGATCGGTGGGGCAAGGACTGCCGGAACGTCCACGGCGGGTTTGCTACACCGGAGTATGGGCACATTCCCGAAGGCCGGTTGATCCAGGAGGGCCGTTGGGAGGAGTGCCAGGGCATGGGCCGGTCGTTCGGATACAACCGGAACGAGAACGCGGACAACTACCGCTCGGCGACCCAACTGCTTCACCTGCTCATCGACTGCGCCAGCCGCGGCGGCAATCTCCTGCTGGACATCGGCCCGACGGCCGACGGCCGAATTCCCGTCATCATGCAGCAGCGGTTGCTGGACATGGGGCGGTGGCTCGATGTCAACGGAGAAGCGATTTACGGCACCCGTGCATGGCGTGAACACAAGGACGGCGACCATATCCGCTACACGGCCAAAGACGGCGTAGTGTACGCGATTATCCTGAACTGGCAGAGCGGGCCCATTCCGCTCCATGCGATTAAACTGGACAGCCCGATCGAGGTAACGATGCTCGGCACCAACGAGCCCGTCAAACGAAACATCGACGGGGCCTTCCTGTTGGTCGAGCTGCCGCTACTCACGCCGGACAAGTTGCCGTGTCAACATGCGTGGGTGCTGAAGATTACGGGAGCGAAGTAGAGTCCACACCGAAACCATCGCGGCCCGGCCGGGGGCGACCAGATCGTTTATGCGATATACCGCTCGGGGCGTTTGCCGTCGTTGAAGTAGTACATCGTCACGCGCTTGCCGTCGGACCGTTGGACGGTTCGGCGGTAACCGAGGTCCCGGCCGCCGCCGCGCAGGACGAACTCCTCGCCTGCATGGGGCCGGACGGCCGATTCCGGTCGATGGGATGGCCGTTCACTTTGTCCGGATCGAAATATCCCAGCGTGAATCCAACGACGATCTCGTCGCCCCACGACCACAGGCCGTTGTTGGCGGGCCAACCCGCAAAGCGGCCGTTCTCGTAGAAGACCCTCCCATGCTCGACGCCCTCCAATTCGGCTTGAGAAATATCTGCGCAGAGCAAAACAAGTCCGATCGCACCGGCCATCACAGCGGCAACACTCCTTCCGCGGCGTTGGCGACGCCATTGGCGATTGACGCGCTAGCCCGGATTTTTCACACCCGCGGGCAATGAAGGATACAACTTCGTGCGGCACATACCTTTATGCAGCGACAGGAAAAACGGGCTGTTGGTGTGAAAAATCCTCACCCGATTGACTTCTATGCTATCTCCTGAGCATTTCTCACCAATCGCTCCCGTCATCGGGAGCGACTGGTGAGAAATGCGGGCTAGTTCAGCGAGAACTGATCGATCGTCGCGCCTTTGTCGTCGATGGCCTTGAATTCGAGGCCCGATTTCGACACGTTCACCACCCAGAAGTGCGCGGCGCTTTTCTCTTTCTCATTGTACCAGCGGGGCTGCGGATCGATAGTCCGAGGTCCCCGCCCGAAACAGCCGTCGCCGACGTACACCGTGCCGCCCTCTGCGACCTGATTGCCTTTCAGCGGTTTGGACCGTTTGAACACGTGATCGTGGTTCTCGAAGGCGACGGTGAGACCGTACTGGTCGAATAGGGGACCCCAATGCGTGCGGCCCAGCGCCGAGCCTGCGCCGTCAAAGGGCCGGTGCGCCGGATACAAGGGAACGTGGTACACCGCGAACTTGTATTTGACGTCTTTGTGTTTCTCGAGTTGCGCCTTTAGCCACTCCGTCTGGGCGCCGTTATGCGGGACCAGGTGTCCCGAATCGAGAACGAAAAACGCGGCCAGATTTCCGAATTGCCGGCTATAGAAAAGGTTGTCGCCCTGCCGGCCGAACAGGCCGATATACCAAGGCGCGCGCAGTTCCAGATTGTCGCTCTGATACTGGTTCGTTTCGTGATTGCCGATGGCTGTCATGATCGGCACCATGCGACCGTCGGAGGTCACCATCAATTCGTCCCAATTTTTCAGCCACTTGTCCCACGTCGCAAAGTCCCCGAGCAGACCGTTCACATACGCCAGGTCGCCGCCAATCACGCCGAAATCGGGGTCTTGTTTCCCGGCGAGTTTCAGCAATGGGATGACCAGTCCGTCCGCGCCCATGTCGCCGCCGCTGACGAACCGAAACGGCTCATCGCCGCCTGCCAGCGTGCGGAAGCGCCGCTCCTTCGACATGCCGTACTTCTGTTCGCCGGCGACGAAATAGTATGTCTTTCCCGGTTCGAGGTTTTTGAGTGCGGCGACGTAAAGCGTGCGCCGGTCGCTGATCTGCATCACAGCCTTGTGGTATTCCGCCTTCGCGCGATACTTGTACGCGCCGGTATTGCCTCCCCGCGACACCGTGTCGTAGTAGACATCGGCGGACTCGACGCGGTCGGGGAGAATGACGTTGATATCGATCGACCGCTCCGGCGCTCCCGAGTACGTGAGGTAAATATGCGACGGTTCGGCCGGCGCCGACACCGCCGCCAACACTGCGAACAAGGCAACCTGTGCGCGCACCATACAATAGACAGTTTTCATTGTCGATTGGACCCCTTTCTAATTTAGCCCCGTTCCGCCGTTTCGTGGGAAGCGGCACCACACTATAAAACGAAGCCGACGCTTCGCGCCACCCAATCCGATCAGACGATTTTCGGCGCGGACCCCTTGCGCATGGCGTCGGCAGTCCCGCGCACGCGGGTCAAGGTGTTCACGCCGGCCTAGCCCGGATTTTTCACACCCGCGGGCAATGAAGGATACCACTTCGTGCGGCACATCCCTTTATGCAGCGACAGGGAAAACGGGCTGTTGGTGTGAAAAATCCTCACCCGATTGACTTCTATGCTATCTCCTGAGCATTTCTCACCAGTCGCTCCCGTCATCGGGAGCGACTGGTGAGAAATGCGGGCTAGCCGGAACTCAACCAGATACTCCAAAAAAAGGCGGTCCGAATCCTGTTGAACGTCATCCACGTGCTGGGCGAGCGCCTTGAGGCCGCCAATCTCCATATCGTCGAACACAAACTGGTCAGGGTCGAGTAGGCATCGGACAGTCATCTCGGGGTTTCGCCGAGGACGAGTGGGACTTCGTTCCCTGGCGGCGCGACCCGCGTCAGGGGAAGCGGAGTTTCGTTTCGACCCCGTCAAACGCTTATAATTCGGTCTTCCACGGCGAATCTTTTCAACTTGTCTCCAGGGGCATTTCATGCGGTCTTGTGGAAGGTGGATCCGCACGCGACGGGCTGCGGCAGTTGTAATACTGTGCGGACGGGCTTGGGCGGATGCGCCGATCCTGCCCGCAGGAGTTTCCGAACGCCTCGCGCACCGGCAGGCCGACCTCGTGGTGGATCTGGGCGTGGGCCTGTGGGCCTATCCGCTTCCCATGGACTTCGACGGCGACGGCGACCACGACCTGGTCGTCGCAACGCCGAACAAGCCGTCCAACGGCGTCTTTTTTTTCGAGAACAAGGAAGGCGACGTCAAGTTCCCCGTGTTCGAACGTTCTGTTCGCGTGAGCGACGCCGTCTTCGACCTCACCGTATCGTTTCCCCGAGGGGAGGCCGTGGTGCTCAGTCCCGAAACAAGGTATCCGCGGTTTTCGGAAACGGGCACAGCGGAAGGGCGACCCCTTGGAACCGAGGGGCCGCAGCTTGACGGCAAACTGCGCGGACGGCAGTGGATGATGACCGACTACAATGGCGACGGCCGCGATGACCTTGTTGTAGGGATCGGGGTATGGACCGAATACGGATGGGACGACGCCTACAACGAGAAAGGCGAGTGGACGAACGGCCCGCTCCGGGGCTTTGTGTACGTATGCTTGAACGAGGGAGACGACGCGAGCCCCCGATATGCGGCGCCGGAGCAGGTCATGACCGAAGACGGACCTGTCGACGTGTATGGCGCGCCGTCGCCCAACTTCGCGGATTTCGACGGCGACGGCGATCTTGATCTCGTATGCGGCGAATTTCTCGATCGGTTGACCTACTTCGAAAACATCGGTTCGCGAACGGGGCCGCGCTATGCCAAGGGCCGATGCCTCCAACACCAGGGCGAGGACATTCGCATGGACCTTGAAATGCTCCAGGTCATCGCCATGGACTGGGACAAAGACGGCGACGTCGATCTTATCGTCGGGCAGGAAGACGGCCGCGTGGCCCTTGTCGAACATGCGGGAGGCGTGGCGGACGGAATGCCGGTCTTTCTGTCTCCGCGTTTTTTTGAGCAGCGCGCCGACTTGCTCAAAGTCGGAGCGCTCAATACTCCGTCTGCATGCGATTGGGACGGCGACGGCGACGAGGACTTCATCGTCGGAGACACCGCAGGCTACATCAGCTTCGTCGAGAACTTGGACGGAGGCGATCCACCGGCGTGGGCAAAACCGGTCTATCTCGAGGCGGACGGGAAACGCATACGCATCCAAGCCGGGCCGAATGGTTCAATCCAGGGACCAGCGGAAGCGAAGTGGGGATACACGGTGCCGTGTGTTGCTGACTGGAACCATGACGGTCTGCTTGATATCGTGATCAATTCCATCTGGGGCGAAGTGCTTTGGTACGAAAACGTCGGGTCCAGGACCGTCCCACGGCTCGCCGCCGCTCAGCCGCTCGAAGTGGAATGGGATGGATCGGCGCCGAAGCCGGAATGGAACTGGTGGGACCCCAAAGGCAAGCAATTGGTGACGCAATGGCGCACGAGCCCCGTCGTGCTGGACCTCGATCGCGACGGCCTGAACGATCTCGTGATGCTCGACCACGAAGGTTTTCTCGCGTTTTTTCAACGGCAACAAGGCGGCGCCGCTCTTCTGCTGCTTCCCGGAAAGCGCATATTCAAAGACGATGCCGGCAACTTGCTTCACCTTAATCCACACCGGGCGGGCAAGAGCGGTCGGCGAAAACTGACATTCGCGGATTGGGACGGGGACGGCAAACTCGATATCCTGATCAATGGGGACAGCATCGACCTGATGTTGAATGTCAGCTCGTCGCCGGACGAGTTCAATTTCCGCATGATGGGGTCCCTCGACGCGCGCAAGGTCGGCGGCCACACCACCTGCCCCACCACTGTCGATTGGGATCGCGACGGCATCCCTGACCTGGTGTACGGTGCGGAGGACGGATACTTCTACTACCTGAAGAATCTCCGGTCCGCGAGGTAATCGGAGCGGTAAGGGCGCGGTCTTGGCAAAGAAAAAGAGAAGAGCGGCGACTTCCCCTTCCATTCCGGCTCCCGTATGGTCGCCCACTTCGCGCCAGGTGGCGCTGGGGTTGCTCGTACTCGTTCTCGTTGTTTTCGGCGACGTCTTCATCACCGCCAAGGACCTTGTGGCATCCAGCGTCGAGTTCGATGCGAAGATCTACTTCGCGCCTGTCCGCGAGTTCGCGTATGCCGAAATACTCAGTGGAAACCTTCCGCTGTGGAACCCTTATATTTTCTCCGGCGCGCCGTTTCTCGCAGGCATGCAATCGGCCCTGCTTTATCCGCTGAACCTGCACTACCTGATATTGCCCCTTGCGAAGTCCTTGAATGTCGAAATAACCCTGCACGTTTTCCTGCTGGGTTTGTTCATGTTTGCTTGGGCGCGAGACCGCGGCCTATCGACTACCGCTTCGGCGTTTTCCGCTACGGCCCTGATGTTCTCCGGCCCTTACTTCCTTCACGTGATGGCGGGCCACCTCACGCTCCTGGCCGCACTGGCCTGGACGCCGCTCGCGTTTCTCGCCGTAGACCGTCTGCTCGATACGGAGAGACCGAAGTGGATGTACGTGGGTGCGCTTGCGTTGACGATGTCCATTCTCGCCGGACACCCGCAAGGCGTGTTCTACACCATGGCGGTCCTAATCCCCTACGCGGTGCTTCGCTCGCTTCGCCGTTCCGGCAGCGGCAGGGTGATGGTCCCATTGGCCGGCTTGTTCGTCGCACCGCTGTTCCTGGCTGCGGCGCAGCTTTGGCCCGCCCTTGCGTTTTCGGGCGAGAGCGTCCGCGCCGGCGGCATCTCCTACGCCGCGGCAACGAGTTATTCGTTCCCACCCGAGAACCTGCTCACGCTGATAGTGCCCGCTTTTTTCGGAGATCATGTCCACACCTCCTATTGGGGGCGATGGGCCTACTGGGAAATGTCCGTCTTTTTGAGTGTCAGCGCCCTCTCGCTTGCCATGTACGCGATATTTGCCGGCGATAGTCGAACGCGATGGATGTGGCTGGGGTTCGCTGTCGCCTCGTTCCTAGTCGGACTCGGACGGTATACGCCGCTTTCATACCTGCTTTACTACTTTATGCCGGGATTTGCTTCCTTCCGCAGCCCGTCCAAGGTCATCTTTTTCACCGTACTGTTCTTGTGTTTGCTTGCCGGTCACGGTTTGGATTCGCTCGTGCGCCGTCCGGGTCGGGCCCGAATTTTTGCCGCCGGCTCGGCCGTCCTGGGAGGAGGTCTGTTTGCCACGGCAATGGTGATTTACGTCATAACGCGCGGTGATGGCGAGCTGTGGCGCGGTGTGCTTAACCGAATGTATGTGCCCGGCGACGTATGGTGGGAGTTCTCCGATACGCTCGTGCAGGAATCTGCGGCGAACGCCGTCCGATCCCTGATGGTGTCGGCCTTGACCCTGGCGCTTCTGGGAGGCCTGTATTGGGCGCGCGGGAAGACCCCATGGGCGGCGTATGGCGTCGCCGCCGTAGGTCTTATTGAGTTATTGGTGTTTGCGCGGGCATCGCGTCCCGTTTTTGACCTCGCCTCGACCCGGGTGGAACGGTACGACGCGATGCTGCGCGAACGGAAGGGAGACGGACGGGTCTTGGATGTGGCGACCGGCAATTATCTCATGCCGATGCGCGTGCCGGGGATGTGGGGATATGACCCCGCGGGCCTGCGGCGGTACCGTGAATTGCTCGCGCACACACAGGGGCCCCAACCCCTCTACGCAATCAACGAGGTCCGGTTCAATTCGTTTCATCCCTTGTTCGCCATGTTTCGATGCTACCTCGCGATTCAGTCGTCCGAACCTGACGAACGCACCTTTCCGCAAGACAACCCGCTGCCGCGGTTTCTCGTGTTGAACCGGTACCGAATCATCGACGACGCGCACGAACGAATCGCCGCCGTCTGCGATCCCTCGTTCGACCCGCGCCAGGAAGTCATTCTGGAATCTCAACCCGACCCCCTGCCGGACGCCTCCGGTGCGACCGGGAGTGTGACGGTATTGGCGGAAACAACGGACTGCGTCGAAATCGAGGCCGAAATGTCAGGCGCGGGCATCCTCTTGATGACGGACACGTACGCATCCGACTGGCGGGCCGTGCCGTTACACGCGGGACCGCAGGCGGGCTACGCCGTCATGCCCGCCAACCATGCCCTGCGCGCCATTCCCTTGAGTCCGGGCAAACACCGGATTCGACTCGAATACGACCCGCCGGCGTTTCGGTACGGTATGTGGGTATCGGTGGCGTCGTTTGTCGCATGGAGTGGAGGGTGGGCGTACCATGTTCAGCGCAGGGCCCGGCCCAAGCCATGATTCGATTCGTCCATACGTGGCCGGACGGCGTCGCCCAAGCACGATGGCAAGCCACGCCAAACCAGACGTCGTGCGCACGGGGCGGGAGCGCAAGCCCATGGCAATGAGGTCGACGCTCCACAGCCGCATCGCGTGGGCGCAATCGTATTCACGCACAGTCGCGTGTCTAATACTAATGGCGCTCGTGCTTCTCATGTTTGGCGATGTTTTATTCACGGCGCGCGATATCGTCGCGTCCCATAATCAGTACGACGCCAAGTGCTATTTCGCCGCCGTGCGCAGCTTCGGTTTCGACGAGATTCGCAACGGCAACCTCCCGTTGTGGAACCCGTACATTTATTCGGGTGCGCCCTTTGTCGCGGGTTTTCAGTCGGCGCTGTTTTACCCGTTGAATTTGCACTATCTCGTCCTACCGCTCGCCAAATCGCTCAACCTGGAAATCGTGCTGCACGTGGGTCTCGTTGGCGTGTTGATGTTCATGTGGGCGTGCGACCGCGGTCTGTCGACCAAGGCCGCGCTTTTCGCCGCCATCGTCCCCACGTTCTCCGCCCCGTTCTTCCTCCATGTGATGCCGGGGCACCTCACTATGCTGGGCGCCATGTCGTGGACCCCGCTTGCGTTTATGGCCGTTGACCGAGTTCTAGAGACGCGCCGTGTCTACTGGGCCTTCGTGGGGGCGACGGCGCTCACCATGACCATTCTCGCCGGTCATCCGCAGGTTGTATTCTGTTTGCTCGTTGCTCTCGGACCCTACGCGGCGATTCGCTGGATGCAGAACCCGCATCGGGCAACCGCCGCGGCACGGCTGGCCTTCCTGTTCGGTGCGCCCGTCTTTCTCGCGGCCGCGCAACTTTGGCCCGGCATCGCGTCAACAGATGAGAGCATCCGGGCCGGCGGCATGGATTACGCTGTCGCATCGAGCCTGTCGTTTCCGCCCGAGAATCTACTGACATTCTTCGCGCCCACATTCTTTGGCGATTCCGAAGCGACGACGTATTGGGGCCGCTGGGTCTACTGGGAGTCCTGTGCGTTCATCGGCGTGACCGCATTGTCGCTGGCTATGTATGGAGTGGTCGCGGGCCGGCAGCGCGCCCGATACCTGTGGCTGGGCATGGCGCTCGGCGTGATTGCCGTGTCCCTTGGCCGGTACACGCCGTTGCACCGCGCGCTGTACGCGGCGGTCCCCGGTTTCGACGCGTTCCGATGTCCGACCAGGCATTTGTTTCTGGCCGTGCCGTTTCTGGCGTTGCTGGCGGGCCACGGTATCGATACGCTTTCACAACGCCCCAGGCGTGTGCCCGTATTGGTTTTCACCACGTTTGCCTGCGCAATTGCGATGTTCGTGGCGGCAGGTCTTGTCGTGTGGGCCGGTGGACAAGGAGATGCGGCGAGCGCATGGGCGCGCCTGTTGGCCTGGATGCACACGCCCGGCGAAAGCCGCTGGAAGTACAGCGACGCATGGGTCGCGGCTTCGGCAAACCACGCTGTACGTTCCTTGATTGCAGCGGCGACCACAAGCACTTTGCTTGCCGTCCTGTATCTCGCCGCGCGTCGCCGGACTTGGCCCGTCTACGCCATGATCGCCTTGGGAACGCTGGAGCTCATGGTATTCGCGCGAATCTCCCGGCCTTCATTTGATCTCGCGTCCCTCCGGCGGCCCGAACTCGAATCGTTTTTGCATTCGCAGGGCGGCGATTTCCGCGTGTTCGATCAGACGATCGAGAACTATCCCCTTGAGATCCGCGTTCACGACATGTGGGGATACGATCCCGCCGCCCGCCGCCGGTACACGCAACTCGTCGCGTATACTCAAGATGCTCGGGCGGAAACCGACTTGAACGAGTTCGGGTTCAAGCAATTTCATCCGCTGTACGCGATGTTTCGCTGCGAATACGTGATCATGTCGCGGTACAATCCCGACAACGTGGCCCGGCTTGCGAACGTGCTGCCACGGGCCCTGCTGATAGGCCGGTTCCGTGTGATCGAAGACGAGGACGAGCGCATCCGCGCCGTCGCGGATCATTCGTTTGACCCGAGGGACATTGTCATACTGGAATCCCAGCCCGATCCGGCGCCCGAGCCCGACGGAGCGGGGGGAGTCATACGATGTATAGACGAATCGACCGACCGCTTCATCGTCGAGGTCGAGGCAACGCGCCCCTCGATTCTGCTTATCACGGACTCCTACTCGAAGGACTGGCGGGCGACCCCGCTGTCGCAGGGACCTCAATCGCAGTACGAGATTCTACCCGCAAACCATGCGCTGCGCGCGATACCGCTCGCCGCGGGGTCTCATCGGATCCGGTTCGAGTATGCGCCCCCCTCGTTCGCGTGGGGCATCCGGACGTCGATCGTCTCGTTGACCGTGTTCAACGCGGCCTGGATCGGTTGCCTTGTGTTCACGCCGCGACTACGGAAGCCGTCATAGCAAGAAGGGACCCAAGGACGCCGGTCCCGGGCGCCGAAGGACAGCCACACACGACGATTGCAGGGGCCGGCCATTTCCTCCAAGAGGACAAGGGCGAGGAATTCGCGCGAATCGTAGTTGACTTTATGACGGCTGCCCCGGATTTTTCACACCCGCGGGCAATGAAGGATACCACTTCGTGCGGCACATACCCTTATGCAGCGACAGGGAAAACGGGCTGTTGGTGTGAAAAATCCTCACCCGATTGACTTCCATGCTATCTCCTGAGCATATCTCACCAGTCGCTCCCGTCATCGGGAGCGACTGGTGAGAAATGCGGGCTACAGCATAATCAGGGCGAGGTTTCGCGCACCATTGGCGTCCGCGCGGTGGGAGTGAAACCGGCCCGTCGTGATGGTGCATATGCCGCTGACCTCGATGTTCGCGCGCGGCACCCCTGCCGCTACGAGTTGGATTGCATTTGCTTCCCAAAGATCGAGGAGTCGACCGCGCACGGGAAGGCCCGCCCCCGCAAAATCATCCGCCAGTTCCTGGGACACCTCGTAGGCGGAGGGCCCGGCCGAAGGACCGACGACCGCGCGAACGGTGGACGGGGAGACTTCGTACTCGCGGACCATTGTGGCGACGGCCTGCGCGGCGATGTTGCCGCGGGTGCCGGCACGGCCGGCATGCACGATACCCACCACGCGGCGGACGGGATCGAACAGATACAAAGGCACGCAATCGGCCACGCTCACCACGAGCGGCAATCCGGACACATCGGTAATCAAACCATCCGTATTCGAGTACGGAAAGGCATCGCCTTTCCGAGCGGGGCGGACACAAGTCCCGTGGATTTGTTGACCGTGCGCGACGCGTTCCGGGCCGACGCCGCACGCCGCGAAGAATTGCGATTGCGCCTCCCGGCCGCAATCCCCGTTCAAACGGCAGTCCCCATCGCTCTTGTCCGACATCACGGCAAGAGAAGCGCCAAGCGACTCCAGGAACTCAAAATGGACCATTGGAGGAATTATGTCGAATCTCGCCACCCGTTTCACGCGCCTTACGGGAGCGGCCGGAGGGCGACTTGTATTCAAAGACCCTTGCGCTTGACGACCATCGGAGGAGTCCGCCGGTATCGTCGGTCATGTTCGACTTCAGGCGTCGGCCACACCGACGAAAGGCCGCGAATTGGCGCCGACTGTTTCGTCGATCGGTCTGAAACTAAAGAATGTAGCGGGACAGGTCCCGATCCTCGATGATGCCCTGCAGGCGTTCCTCCACGTCCTGCGCATCGAAGCGGTGGGTTTTCGACTCCAGCGTGGAGGCGGAAAACGAAAGGTCCTCGAGCAGATACTCCATCACGGTGTGGAGGCGCCGGGCGCCGATGTTTTCGGTTTGCTCGTTCACCTGCTGCGCGATCGCCGCGATTCGCTCGATCGCGGCATCCGTAAATTCGAGCTTGACGCCCTCCGTTTCCAGCATGGCCTGATACTGTTTGATCAGCGAATTCTTCGGCTCCCGCAGTATCCGGACAAAGTCGCCCGCTTCGAGACTTTTCAGTTCGACGCGAATCGGAAACCGCCCCTGCAACTCGGGGATCAGGTCGGACACCTTGGTCATGTGAAACGCCCCTGCGGCGATAAACAAAATATGGTCGGTTTTGACGGGGCCATACTTCGTAATGACGGTGCTTCCCTCGACGATGGGAAGGATGTCGCGCTGAACGCCTTCCCGGGACACGTCCGGCCCGTGCCCGCGCGATCCCCGGCCAGCAATTTTGTCGATCTCGTCGAGAAACACGATGCCTGCGTTTTCCGTACGCTCGACGGCGCGCTTCACGACGACGTCCATATCGATCAAATTCTCGATTTCCTCCGACTCCAGGATGCGGCGCGCGTCCGCGACCGTAGACTTGCGACGTTTCGTTCGCTGCGGCATCATCCGCCCGAACATCTCCTGGATATTGACGCCCAATTCTTCAAGGCCGGTGTTCGAGAACACCTGCATCATCGCGGTCTTCGACGATTCCTGCACGTCAATCTCAATTTCACGGTCGTCGAGTTCGCCCGCGCGCAGCTTCTTCAACAAAACGGCCCGCGTGCGCGCTTCGCCGTCGTCGGCCGGGCCCGTGGGAGCGGGCGCCTCATCGCCGGCATTCGGATCGCCGGGCCGATACACTCGCTGCGGTTTGGGCTGAGGCGGCAGAAGCAAATCCAGGAGCCGCCGTTCCGCGGCGTCCCGGGCCTTGCTCTCGATTTCCTTGGTCATTTCAGCGCGCATCATGGAAACCGCGACTTCGATCAGCTCGCGAATCATGGATTCGCAGTCCCGGCCCACGTAGCCCACTTCCGTGAACTTGGACGCCTCGACCTTGATGAACGGGGCGTCGGCCAACTTGGAGAGTCGACGCGCGATCTCGGTCTTTCCCACCCCCGTCGGGCCGATCATGATGATGTTCTTCGGCGCGACTTCATCGCGCAACGATTCTGGAAGCTGCTGCCTGCGCCAACGGTTGCGCAGCGCAATTGCTACCTTTCGTTTTGCTTCGCGCTGGCCGATGATGTACTTGTCCAGCTCCTCGACAATCTCGTGTGGGGTCAATACGCTCATGAAATCGCTCCGCGCCGCGATAGAAGGACGAGGCCGTTCAACCCAGTTTCTCGATGCGGCGCTGATGGCGGGCATGGCCGTCGAAGGGTGTCTCCAGCCAGACGTCAATCAGTTCCAAACATTCCTCGAGCGTCGAAATGCGCCGCCCGAGACAGATGACGTTCGAGTCGTTATGCTGGCGGCCAAGGCGCGCCATGGCCGCGTTTGCGCATGGCGTCGCGCGAATTCCCTTGAACCGGTTCGCTGCAATGCAGATGCCGATTCCCGTGCCGCACACGAGCACGCCGCGATCGGCGCGGCCTTCGAGTATGGCCGTGCAGACCCGTTGGGCGAAGTCCGGGTAGTCCACGGACTCCGGGCCGTGTGTCCCACAGTCCATCACGTCATGCCCGCGGCTTTCCAGGTGCTTGATGATTTCCGGTTTATAATGAGGAGGAGGGTCCTCGAATCCTGCGTGATCGCTTCCAACCGCAATTCTCATTGCATCCTCATTGTCATCCGCTCCGCATCGCTGCTCATTGTAGGAGGTCGGGGGGACGCATCACAAGGGGACCTTGCGCGACATGGATAGCGCCTTGGCCGCATTCCTCACGCGCCGCTCCGCGTCTTGAGAGTAGATAAGCGCATGTGTTGTACGACGGTGTATCCCCCAATGCGCATGTGGGCGAGGTATGGGGGTCAAGGATGGAGCGACAAGCCGAGGGTTTCCGCAACCCTGCGGAGCATTTCGCGGTTTATCGCGCCTTCCCGGAGGATTTCGCCCGAATCGGGATCGAACACGGTCGAGGGGAGGCTTGGCTCCAGTTTTCCACCGTCGATGCAGGCCTCTACCCCGCACAATTTGATCTCGTCGGACATGCGAGCGGGTGCCTCGCCCGATCGGTTGGCCGAGGTCGACGTGATCGGCACGCCGCAAAGGCGGCACAAGGTCCGGGCCGTCTCGCACGCGGGAATACGCACGCAAACCTTGGGCAGCCCCGCGCACAGTTCGTCCGGAAGCGCCGGGGTCTTTGGCAGGGCCAGGCTGAGAGGTCCCGGCCAAAACGCGCGCATGAACGCCGCCGCCGCCGCCGAAACGTTCGGCGCAACGCGCCTCACTTGCTTCTCATCGGCCGCTACAAGGAGGACAGGCTGGTTCTCCGCTCGCCCCTTGATCTCGAACAGAGCGCCAATCGCGTCGCGCGAGAACGGGTCCACGCCCAGACCGTATACCGTCTCGGTTGGATATGCCACGACGCATCCCGAACGGATCAGGCGGGCGGCCTCCTCGAGTCCGGCATGGGTCGCGGGGAGAAGGCGCATGGCTACTTCCCTTCGAGGTAGGCGCGCAACTTTTCGAACGCGCGGGCGCGGTGGCTGATGGCGGCCTTGACCTCGGGAGCAAGTTCCCCGAAGGTCCTCGTATGACCGTCTGGAATGAACAGGGGATCGTACCCGAACCCGTGGGTCCCGCGGCACGCTCGGGCGATTCGGCCTTCGACGACGCCCGTTTCGATATGCGGCGATGATCCCGGAACGACCAACGCGCAACAGCAGACAAATCGTGCCGTGCGCTCGTCGTCCGGCACCAGGCGCAGGTCCTCCAGGAGTTTCGCGTTGTTGTCCGCGTCGGTACAGGCCTCGCCCGCATAGCGCGCGGAGTAAACCCCCGGTGCGCCGCCGAGCGCATCCACAACAATTCCCGAGTCGTCGGCTACGCAAGGAATGCCGAACCGGGCCGCGTACGACGTGGCTTTGATGGTTGCGTTGGCCTCGAAAGTCGCGCCGATTTCCTCCGGCGCGTCGCAGGGAGGAAAATCGCGCAGGCCAAGTAGTTTCCACGGGACGCCATCGAGAAACGAGCGAATCTCGGAGAACTTGTGGGCGTTCCCGGTCGCGATGAGAAGGGCGTTCTGCATATCGGTTGCCGCGGGGCGTGGATCCCTGAGGTCGGCCCTACGCTCACCGGTCGGCGAGCGACGCCCGTTGCAGCGCAAACAGTTCGCGAATGCCTTTTTCGCCGAGTTCGAACAGGCGATCCATCGTGCCGCGATCAAACGACGCGCGCTCGGCCGACCCCTGCACCTCGATGAAAGTCCCGTCGTCCCGCATGACGAGGTTCATGTCCACCTCCGCGGCCGAATCTTCGGCATAGCACAGATCGAGTCTGGGCTCGCCGTCCACGACGCCGACGCTGACGGCGGCGCACTGGCCGGTCAAGGGAGACGCGTTGAGTGCGCCGCGCCGAAGAAGCGAATCGATGGCGTCGTGCAGCGCCACGTAGGCGCCGGTGATGGAAGCGGTCCGGGTGCCGCCGTCCGCCTGGATGACGTCGCAGTCCAGAATGATTTGCCGCTCGCCGAGGGCGGCCAAGTCGACTACGCATCGAAGGGAGCGGCCGATGAGCCGGCTGATTTCGAGGGCCCTGCCCTTTTTGACGGAATCGCGCTGAATGCGCTCTTGAGAGCATCTCGGCAGCATGCCGTACTCGGCCGTCACCCAACCCGACCCGGTGTCTTTCAAGAACGGGGGCACTCGCGGCTCCACCGTGGCCGTGCACAACACCTTCGTGTCGCCGAACACGACGTAGGCGGCGCCTTCCGCGAACTTGGTGTAGTTACGCTCGATTGAGACGGGCCGCAGTGCGTCGGGCGCCCGATGGTCGGGCCGCATGCCGTCTACCCCGCCTTTTTCACACGCTTGGTTGTGGGAGGATGCAACACCGAACGTCCTCTCTGCCCGTATTGCCGCGCGACTCTTGTTCAATGCAGGTTGAGCGTGCGAAATGCGGTTTACAGCGCCCTTCCCGACTGGGGCGCCGCGACTTCCTGGTCGGGCTTGGGTTCCGTGGGCGCCACGTCCGGGGGTGCGTCCGCGGCCGCAACCTGGGTGATCTTGACGTCCTTGTGGTAGCGGTTGATGAGGGTGTCCCATACCGACTCTTCTTTCAGGATGTCGACGGCCCGTTTGAGCTGCACGTCCTCGACCATCCCTTCCTCAAGTTTGTTGCCGGTGACGGTGCCGTGATTCTGTTCATGCTGCTTGGACGGATCGCTCTCGAACGAATCCCGCATCTGCCGGAAGAATGCGGGCCACTGTTCCATCGGGAACGGGACCTCGACGTCCGGCAGGATTCCATGCTTGTTGATGGTAACGTCCGCCGGTGTGTAATACAGGGCGGTGGTGAGCCGCAGCGCGCTTTGGGGCGGGCTCTTGAGCGGGATGATCGTTTGCACGCTGCCCTTGCCGAACGTCTTCATGCCGACGATCAGCGCGCGCTTGTGGAATTGGAGGGCGCCCGTCACGATCTCCGACGAACTTGCCGTATGCTCGTTGACGAGCACCACCATCGGAAAGTCGAGCGGAAGGACGGGCTTGCCCTTGGTATACAGGGTCATGTCCTCCGATACGCTGCCGTCGGGATGCTTGCGTCCTCGGGTGTAGGTGACGAGCGTCTTGTCCTTGAGGAACAATTGCGCTACCTCTTGCGAGGCGCTCAAGAGGCCGCCGGGGTTCCAGCGCAGGTCGAGCACGAGCGATTTCATGCCCTTATCCTGCAGGTCTTTCAAGTGCCGCGCGATTTCCTGCGCGGTCGTCTGTTTGAAATCGCTGACGCGGATGTAGCCGATCGAGCCGTCGATCACGCGGCTCTCGATGACGCTCTCCATCGGAATGCGGCCGCGCGTGACGGGGATGTCAAGGAATTCCGGCCGCTTGTCGGAGTCTTCAAACGCCCGAAACACCGTCAGCGTTACCACCGTGCCCGACTCGCCGCGAATCCGCTCCTTTGCCGCGTCGATGCTCATGCCTTGAGTTGTTTCGCCGTCGATTTTCACGATAATGTCGCCCGCCATCAAACCTGCTTTCGCGGCGGGCGATCCAAGAATCGGCTGAAAGATGACGATGTTCTTGTCGTCGTCCAATTTGATCTGCACGCCGATGCCCGAGAATTCACCTTCCGTTTCCTCGCGAAGCTCCTTGTACACGCGCGCCGAAACGAAGGAACTGTGGTCGTCAAGCGAGTTCATCATGCCGGTGAGGGCGCCCTCGACCAATTTGTCGGTGTCGGGCTCCTCCACGTAGTTGCGGAGCACTTCGTGCAGCACGACCCCGATCGGCTCGATCTTCAGGATGAGGTCTTCATCTTCCTGCGCGGAAATCCGTGCGACGAAACCGTTGGACAGGACCAGGACCACAGCGGCGAGAAACAGGAACAGGCCCATGAATTGCGAACGCACATTACGCATGACTACCTCCGGACAGCACAGGGCCGCGCTTGGGATACCGGCGCGCGCCGCGCCGC
The DNA here is from genome assembly GCA_045863315.1 of Candidatus Hydrogenedentota bacterium. Classification (GTDB taxonomy): domain Bacteria; phylum Hydrogenedentota; class Hydrogenedentia; order Hydrogenedentales; family SLHB01; genus JABWCD01. The sequence goes on from BTUX01000002.1 coordinate 52,443, forward strand.
TTTCCCCTTCCCGCAACTATAACAGATGACCACAAAAAATACTAACGCGACGCCCCTCGCCGGGCCCGGCGGCGGCAACGCGGCAGTATCCAAAGACTCACTCCGCGCGTTTCCGTTTACAAGTGCGCCGCCTCCCTTTGCACAAACCCGTCCTACTGGGCGGCCATCGTCTTTCCCTGCTCCGTCGCCAGTTTTCTCAGCTCGGTTTTCAGAATTTTGCCGGTCGGGCCGAGCGGCAGGCTCTTTACGAACTCGATGTGGCGCGGATACTTGTACGCGGCCATCTCTTTTTTCGCCCACGCAATGAGTTCTTGCTCGGTAATCCGTGCTCCCGTCTGGGGTATCACGTAGGCCATCACTTCTTCCCCGTATTCCTCGTGCGGCACGCCCACCACCGCGGCCAGAGAGACGTCGGGATGCATCATGAGCACTTCCTCGACCTCGCGGGGATACACATTGAACCCGCCTCGGATGATCATGTCTTTGACCCGGTCCACAATGTAGTAATAGCCGTCTTCGTCCTTGTAGCCGATGTCGCCGCTATGGAACCAGCCGCCGCGGAAGGCCTCGTCGTTCGCTTCGTCGCGCTTGTAGTACCCCTTCATGATGTTGTGCCCGCGAATGACGATCTCGCCGGGTTGGCCCACGGGAAGCTCGTTCATGTGTTCGTCGACCACTTTCATCTCGACGCCCCACACCGGCGTGCCGATGGAGCCCGGTTTGCGCTGCTTTTCGAGCTGATTGAAACTGGCCACCGGCGACGTCTCCGATAGACCGTACCCCTCGAGAATGGGGACATTGAACTTTTCCTCGAAACGCTTCATCACTTCGACCGGCATTGCCGCGCCGCCGGAGTTGCAGATGCGAAGGGTCTTCGCGATCTTCTCGACGTTGAATTTGTCGAGTTCGGGATAGTTGAGCAGGTCCCAGTACATGGTGGGGACTCCGGAAAACATGGTGATGCCGTCGTCCTGGAAGGAGCGCAGGACGGCCCCCGGTTCGAACCGCGCGTGCAGGACCAGCGTGGCCCCCGCCAGGATGCCCGCCATCATCTGGCAGGTGAATCCGAACGAATGGAACAACGGAAGGACCACCAAGAGAATGTCGTCTTTTGTCGCCCGTCCCAGGTCACGCACCACCATGGTATTGATGGTGATGTTCGAATGGGTCAACTCCGCGCCTTTGGGCCGGCCGGTGGTGCCCGAGGTGTAAATGATCAAACAGGTGTCGTCCGGCCTGCACTGGACCGTCTCGAACGTATAGGCCTGGTTATGCATCAGGTCCGAAAGGGTCGGGACGCCCTCGAGCGGCGAATCCGCGCCGGGAATGGTCGGAATCACCCACAGGTTCTTGCACGTGCCGGCCTCCTTGAATCCGGCATACCCCTCGTCCAGCACGCGCAGTTGTTCGGTCCCCTGGAAGCAGATGAAGCCCACCGAGTCGGAATCGGACAGGTGGTAGGCGAACTCGCGGTGTTTGAGCAGCGGGTTCAGCGGCACCACGACCGCGCCCGCCTTCAGAATCCCGAACACGACGATAGGAAAGTACGGCAGATTGGGACAACACAGCGCGACCTTGTCGCCCTTACGCACCCCCTTGGCGTACAGGCCGTTCGCGACCTGATTGGCCATCGCGTTGACCTGCGCGTAGCTGAGTTCGATGTGGTCGAACTTCACCGCCACCTTGTTCGGATACGCCTTTGCGCTTTCTTCCAGCAATGTCGCAAGGTTCATCATGGTCCGTTCACTCCCATGGCGATAGGCCCCGACAACCCCGGGGGCCGCCGATTTTCTTCCTCATTTCACGCCGGCGCCTTGGAGCGCCAACTTGCGCAACTCCGTCTTCAGGATTTTTCCGGTCGGCCCGATGGGCAGGCTGTTCACGATCTCGACCATCCGCGGATACTTGTACCCCGCAAGCTGCGTCTTACCCCACGCGATGATGTCCTCCGGCGTCAAGGTCGATCCGTCTTGGAGGATAACGTACGCCTTGACCTCCTCGCCGTATTCCTCGTGAGGGACCCCGACCGCCGCGGCGAGGGATATCTCGGGGTGCGACATCAGCACTTCCTCGATCTCGCGCGGGTACACGTTGAACCCGCCGCGAATGATCATGTCCTTGATCCGGTCCACGATGAAGAAGTATCCGTCCTCGTCCTTGTACCCCACATCGCCGCTGTGAAACCAGCCGCCGCGAAACGCCTCTTCGTTGGCTTCGTCGTGCTTGTAGTAGCCCTTCATGACGTTATGGCCCCGAATGACGATCTCGCCGGGTTGGCCCACGGGCATCTCGTTCATGTTCTCGTCCACCACTTTCATTTCGACGCCCCAAATCGGAACGCCGATCGATCCGACCTTCTGCGGCATGTCGATCCGGGTGAAACTGGCGGACGGCGAAGTCTCGCTCAGCCCGTAGCCCTCGAGGATTTTGATGCCGAACTTCTCCTGAAACCGCGTCATGACATCCACCGGCATCGCGGCGCCGCCCGACACGCCCAATCGCAAGCGGCCCCGGATCTTCTCGAGGTCGAACTTGTCGGCCTCGGGATAGTTCAACAAGTCCCAATACATCGTCGGAACGCCGGCAAAAAGCGAAACGCCCTCGGCCTCGAAGATGCGCCATACCTCGCCCGCCTCGAAGCGAGGCAGCAAGACGACCGTCGCCCCGCCCAAAGTGACGGAATTGAGCAATGCCGAAAGGCCGAACGAGTGGAACAGCGGGAGGACCGCCAAGGTCACGTCATCGGGTCTCCCATCGATCAGATGGCGAGACACCAGGCAGTTCATCAACATATTCGAGTGCGTGAGCTCGGCGCCCTTGGGCCGGCCTGTCGTGCCGGACGTGTAAATGATCACGCAGGTGTCGTCCGGCCGACATTGGACCGTCTCGAACGTGGTCGGCTGATCGCGCATGAGATCGCCGAGGGTGGGAACGCCGGGGATCGGCGAATCGCCCCCGGGAATCGTCGGGATGATCCAGAACTTCTCGCAGGTCTTGGTCTGCTTGAATCCCTCGTAAGCCGTCTTGCCGATGGGCAGGTCTTCGCGTCCTTCGAATGCGATGCAGGCCACGGAGTCCGAATCGGACAGGTGGAACGCGACCTCCCGCTCGCGCAGCAGCACGTTGAGCGGCACGAATACGGCCCCGGTCTTCAGAATTCCGAAGTAGACAATGGGGAAATAGGGCAGGTTCGGGCAGGACAAGGCGACCTTGTCTCCCTTCTGGATACCTGCCGCTGTTAATCCATTGGCGACCTGGTTCGCCATGTCATTGACGGTCCGGTAGTTCAACCGGAAGTGGTTGAACACGACGGCGTCGTGATCCGGTTTTTCGCGCGCGCTGTTCTCGAGAATGACCGCCAGGTTCATCATGAGACAGGACCCTCCCACTTGATATGCTATGCCTCCACCATGACCCGCGGCCCGAGACCCGCCGCGATATCAACACAACGATCCAGCCAGACCGTTGATACACACAGCACCGATCATGCGAAGGGGGCGCGCCCGCGAAAAGGAACGCGAACCCGGACACCCGGGGTGTCGCCTCATTCCCCGCC
>BTUX01000003.1:0-49473 GCA_045863315.1 Candidatus Hydrogenedentota bacterium
CCGTTCGCGCGCCATGCAGCAGAAATAATCCACAAGGTTCTGCAAGTCTTCGTTGTTCGGGTCTGCGGCGAGTAGCCTTTCCGCCCGCGAAAGGCTCGCGGCCATTGCAAACAGGTCCGAGCCGATGTCAACAAAGCCGGCCAGGATCAGTTGCTCGACTTCGAGCTTGGGCCCAAATTTCGCCATGGTATGGAACATGGTGCGGGCGAGCCGCTTCGCTGTCCGTCCAAGGTATGTGAGGTGGTCCTGATTGCGCAGCGAAAGGTGCTTCACCGCGTAACGGCGCGATGGCGGCAGCCACGTCTTGGGATACCACGACGCATAAAACGTGAGCGCGTCCCAGAGAAGCTTGCCCTTGCTCCGCTTTTCGCCGGGTGCGGGCTTCATCAGAGGCATGACGCGGCTGACGTGCGTGTCCATCGCCTCGCGCGCGATGAAAAGCTGCATGATTTCGCTCGTGCCCTCGACGATTCGCGCGATGCGCGCGTTCCGCATGGACATCTCCACCGCCAGCGGCTTCTCGCCGCGTTGGCGCAAGGATTCCGCCGTCTCGAAACCGCGACCGCCACGCACCTGCAACGCGTCGTCCACCAAGCGCCACGACAGTTCCGTGCAGTAGTATTTCGCCATGGCCGCCTCGAGCCGGATGTCCGCGCCGCCTCGATCGGCCAGGTTGCACGACAGGTCGCTGATCGCCTGCATCGCAAACGTGCCCGCGGAAATGTCGGCCAATTTCTTGCCCACGGCCTGGTGCTTGCCGATGGGCACGCCCCACTGGACCCGCTCGTTGACCCAATCCCGCAGGTGATGCATCGCCGCCTTGCCGCCCGCGGCGCAAGTGGCCGGTACGGTAAGCCGTCCCGTATTCAGCGTCGTAAACGCGATTTTCAGCCCCTCGCCGGGTTTGCCGATGATGTTCTCGGCGGGAACTTTCACGTTGGTGAACCGCAACAACCCATTCCGAATGCCGCGCACCCCCATGAACCGGCACACGTGGACGACTTCGAACCCCGGCGTGTCCGTCTCGACCACAAACGCCGTAATCTGCTTTCGCTCCTTTCCGTTCACCATCTTTGGCGGAGTGACCGCCATGACGATCAGAATTTCGGCGACGGGTCCGTTCGTGCACCACAACTTCTCGCCATTGAGCAAGTAGAATGTACCGTCTTCTGACGGCGTCGCCGTCAGGCTCATCCGCGCCGGATCCGAACCTACGCCCGGCTCCGTCAGTGCAAACGCCGAAATCGCCCCCTTGGCCAGCCGCGGCAGGAACCGTTCCTTCTGTTCCTTCGTCCCGAAGATCCTGAGCGGCTGCGGCACTCCGATGCTCTGATGCGACGAAATGTAGACGGACGTCGACGCGCAGTAGCTCCCGATGTACGCGACGATGCGATTGTAATTCATCTGCGACATGCCGAGACCGCCGTATTCCTTGGGTATCTTGATGCCGAAACAACCGATCTCGGCCAGCGCTTTGAGCGCCTCGCGCGGTACTTCCTGATCGCGGTCGACCTTGTTCGGATCGATGTGCTTCTCGAGCACGGCCCGCACCTTCTCCATATACTCGTCGCCGATTCGCTTGTCCTCGGGGTCCTGTTCCGGGTATGGGCTTATGAGGTCCCAACGAAAATCGCCCTTGAATAACTCGGCCACAAAACTCGGGTGGCTCCACACTTTCTCGCGCGACTCTTCGGCGAGATCCATGGCGGCCTGCTTTTCGTGATTGTCGTGAGACTTCATTGGGCTCCCCTCGTGGTTGAGTCCGCCGACCGGCGGACGCCTTTACCTACTATTCAGTAGAACCTCCGGCTACACTACAACCCTCACCTTACAAAGTGCTTACGCGGTGATTCTATCCCCGTCCCGCCCTGCTGTCAACCACTTTTCCCAAAATGCACGGCCGGGGCGGAGCTGCCTGCGCTACGCCCCGGCCAAACCAACAGGTCTCGCCCACGGGGGCGGCCTGGGTCAGTGCCCGCCGCAACATGCAGCGGCCGTCTCGCTGGCCGGTGTACGCGCGGGTTCCGCGGCAACCGGCTTCACCGCATAGAACTTCGCGCTCCAAATCTTTCCCGCCACGGTCCCGGCCAGAGGAACCAACAGCTTCGCGACGGCGACCTGCAGCGGTTTCGCCAATCCGCCCATGAACGACGGCAGAATCCCGCGCACGAACCCTTCGACATGTTCGCGCTCGTATACCAAGCGTTCGCGCACTTCCACACTCTCGAGCCCCGCTGCCCGAAGCCCCGCAACATACGCCTCCTCGCTGATCGCGCCGCCGATGCACGCCGAATACAGTTTCATGCTCTTCCGCATCCACCACGGCAGATCCTGCGCCACGATGTCCGACACGCTCATCCGCCCCCCGGGCTTCAGCACGCGCGCAATCTCCGAAAAGACCTTCGGCTTGTCCGGTGATAGATTGATCACGCAATTCGAGATCACCCAATCGACCGTGCCTGACTCCACCGGCAGGTCTTCTATGATGCCTTTGCGCACTTCGACATTGGACGCACCCGCCGCGGCGATGTTCTTTCGCGCGCGCTCGATCATCGCGTCCGTCATGTCCACGCCGATTACGCGCCCGGCGGGTCCCACCTTCTTCGCGGCGATTAACAAATCAATGCCTGCGCCCGATCCGAGATCAAGCACGACATCACCCTCGCGCACCCCGCTGAACGCCAGCGGATTGCCGCAGCCAAACGAATTCACCACCGCATCCGCCGGGAGCGCGCTCAGTTCCGCGTCGTCATATCCCGCGGTCCGGACCGTCAACGACTTGGACGACGACGCTCCGCATCCCGCGTCCGCCGTCGCCCCGCAACAGCCTCCCGACGCCGGCTGCGACACGGCCTGCGCATACCGTTTCGAGACTTCGCTTCGGACCCGTTCATGCGGATCGAGTGTGGTGGCATTGTTCATCGATCGCCTCCTCCTTTGGGCAGCACCGCTCGATGGCATCCGCCATCGCACGCAAGGTAGCCGCCAGTTCATGATACCTCACCGAGTAGTAGACTTCTTTCCCGCGCTTTTCCGCGCGCAGAATCCCGCAGTCCCGCAGCAGCGCCAGGTGCCGGGATACCACAGAAAGGTCGATGGGACAGCACGAGGCGAGCTCCGACACCGTGGATGGTTGCGGAAGCTGTGTGATGCGGGCCAGCAACGCCACTCGCATTGGCTCGCAGAGTGCCTTAAACAGTTTTGGATTAAGGAGTTGCTCGAGATCACAGCAGGCGCTTGAGCTTATATTGCATATTTGCGTCATAATGCAATTATAGCCCCAAGCCAGCCTCCTGTCAAGGGGGTGCCTCTTGCCGTTTCACCCGCAAGTCGTCGGACCGGCCTGAAACTCAATCACAACTCAACAGGCTACCCCGCATTTCTCACCAGTCGCCCCCGTTGACGGGGGCGACTGGTGAGAAATGCTCTGGAAAAAGCATGTGAGTGGTTTTGGTGAGGATTTTTCACACCCACCATCTGTTCTGCCGTGCCGCTCGGCGACGATGCATAACGGTGCGCACTGTACCATGTTGTATCCTCCAACGCGCGTGGGTGTGAAAAATCCGGACTACCCCTCGCACGTGTCCGTCACGTTCTGTCCGTCCACTTTTAAGTTGTCGCGCCCGCCCTTCGAGACCCATGAATAGGCCTACGTTGTCTGCTGCAGGGCAAACGCATTTTCCGACAGGACCGGGTTGCGGCGGACACAACCGTCGTAGTTCTTCCGTGCGCGCTTGCAAGTCGGCGGGAGATGTGTCAATATACTGGACATTGAAGTCCACTTATGGACACGGGGGCGAGTGGCCGCCATGGCCGACGGAGCGGGCGGTCACCGTACTGCGGAGGGAGACCCATGAAATACCTGATGGCGATTGGTCTAATGGGGGGGGTGGCGTTGACGGCGGCCGCCGAGTTGCAGAACGTAGACGTCGGCGGCGAGATCCGAATCCGGGCCCGGTATTGGCAAAACACGTACGTGACCGGAATCAATGGTCCCGGAGAAATCCGCATACCGGACTTCTTCGTGCCGAAGCGCGCGATCGGGCCCTTTGGCGTCACGAGCCGCTACGACTGGAACGACGCCGAGAGCGATCTGGATTTCGTCGAGCAGAGGACCCGCCTGAACGTGCGGGCGGATTTCACGAACGAGGTGGCGGCATTCCTCGAACTCGAATCGTATGACATCTGGGGCGAAGAGTTCCGCTCGAATTACGTGACGGGCGCCGACGCCAGGGCCAATACGAACAACGATGTGGAAATGTATCAGGCATACATCGAGGCGAGCGAGATCTACGGGCTGCCCCTTCGCCTTCGAATCGGGCGCCAGGAGCTGAAACTCGGCAAAGGCTGGCTGGTCGACGACATCACGACCGCCATCATCGGCCGCTCGTTCGACGCGGTCCGGTTGACGTACAGCACCGATACTTTCGACGTTGACGCCTGGTGGAGCAAGCTTGCCGAGGGCGGAGCCGATGAAGAGGACGGCGACATCGACTTTTACGGCCTGTATGCCACGTGCAAGGCGTTGGAGGCGCTCCATGCATCTGTCTACTGGCTCTATATTCGCGACGGGCGGAGCTTGAACGACACGAACTTCATAGCCCCGATCGAATGGCTCGAAGACCTCGTCGGCTTGGACAACTACGATCCCACCGGGATGCACACCGTCGGCGTGCGTCTGTTTGGCGGCGTGGAACGGCTGGACTACGATCTCGAACTCGCGTATCAGTTCGGCGACGCGGACGCCGTGGGCGTCGGCTTCGCCCCGGCGGGATACCTCTACGGCGATGACGATGCGGATTTCGACGCGTGGGCGGGTGATCTCGAGATCGGATACACGATCGACATGGCCTGGCAGCCCCGCGTGTTTGTGGGCGGCGCCTATTTTGAGGGGGAGGACAACCGGGACCTCACGTTTTTCGAATGGCTCAACCCATTCCACCGCCCGGAGGCCAGCGTCTCCTTTAATCGCCTCTTCCCGGGAAAACCCTACAGCATGATCCTCGAAATCGGGCAGGACATGTCCAACTTCTGGCAGGCGCGCGGCGGCGTGACGGTACATCCCACCGATTCGGTGAGCAGCGGGCTGACGGTGGCGTACTTCGGAGTCGACGAGCCGTTTGACGCCCCCGTCACGGTCACGGTAGGCAATTTTAAAATCCCGGTCGCGCCCGCGCTGAGCTTTTGGACGAACGAATCCGCCGACGACATCGGCGTGTCGACGCACCTGTGGATCAATTACCAGTATTCGGAAGACCTGTATTTCAAGATCGGCTGGGAGCACCTGTTCACGGGGCAGGGACTCGAAGACGGCAGTTTCATGCACCGGTACGGTCTCGAATTCAGCGGGGGATCGGACGACGACGATGCGGATTACATCTACTTCGACACGGGTCTGAAGTTCTAGCTTAGCGCCGCGGTTTTGAAGGTTATGTTCAAAGGGGGACCTCCGTGCCCGGGCGCGTCCGCGCGCGAACGGAACGGCCAACATGTTCAAGTTGTACTCCAAGGGCTGTGAATATGCCTTGCGCGCTCTGTCCTTCGCGGCGATGACCAACGGCGAAGGCCGGTTCAAGACGCGGGAAATCTGCGAGTGGACCGGAATTCCGGAATCCTACGCGCGAAAGATGTTCCTCGCCCTCGTTCACAGGGGACTGCTGCGGGCCATACGAGGTCCGGGCGGAGGCTACGCGCTGACGCGATCACCCGGGCGCATTACGTTGCTCGACATCATCCAGGCCGTCGACGGGAAGGACACCTTCGATCACTGCGTGATGGGACTGCAGATTTGCGATTCAGCGGATCCGTGCCCGCTCCATGAAACCTGGGCGCGCGCAAAGGAGCGACTGCTGGCGCAGCTCCGCCGGCGCACGCTCGAGGACTTGCTGACAGCCTCGGCCGGGGCAATGTGCCGCCTCGTCTCGACGAGCGCGGGGAAGGACAGGCGACGGTCATGCTCAGGGGTCTGGGGTGGAGGTGCGTCGAGCGAGCGCTCATCAAACGAAGGGGACGAGCGCAATCGTCCGGGCGGAAAGAAAAGGGGTTGACACGGGCGCCCGAATAATGGATAATGGAGTCTATAATATAGTGGATAAAAAAGTCCTATATCAGGCGAGGCTCGAACCCGTCCAGCCCCCTGCAACCGGATCAATCGCACGAGGGAGGAACGCAGATATGAAAGTGCGCGGCCACTGCAACGGTCACGGCGCCAGGCGCAGACTTTGGATTGCGCTTCGACCCGGCGTGTGCGTCGCGCTGTGCACGGGCATGCTGGCGGCCCCGCCCGCGGGAACACAGGAACCGGAGGGAGCGGCCGCCCCGCAGCCGGAAGCCCCCCAAGCCTTGGCGCCAGCGGTCCCTGAAGAAGTGTCGGCTTCCGCCGAGCCCGAACCGGACCATGCGGCGCAGTTGTACACCTTGAAGTGCGCAGGCTGTCACACGGTGGGAGGAGGGGCGCTTTCGGGTCCCGATCTGAAGCCGACCCAAACATGGCCTCGCGACAATCTCGTCCCTGCAATCCAGCGGATGGAAAAAAATGTGGGCCCCTTGAAGCCGGAGGAGGTCGAGCAGTTGACCGATTTCCTGTTGGCGGCAGACGCGGCGGCGCGCCTGGTTGAGGAGCGCAAACGAATCAGCCTTCAGCAGGCGGCCAAGCTCGAACCCGCGTCGGCCGCGATAGGAGAAGCCTTGTTCTTTGGCCGGCAACCGCTGACGAACGGGGGCTTGTCGTGCGCGTCTTGCCACGCCGTCGCGGGCCGGGGCGGCAACCTCGCCAGCGACCTCACGGGCAGTTTTGCCAAGTTGGGCGAAGTGCCCCTGGGTTCGACCATTGAAAACGCGACGTTTCCCCTGATGCAGGTGGCCTACGCGAACGGTCCGGTCAGCAAGCAGGAAACGGTGCATCTCGTGAAATATCTGGAAACCGTATCCAAAGAACCGCCCGCGGCGGTCCGCGTGCCGCCCATTCACGGCATCGGCACGGTGGGCGCGGCGGCGATCATTGCGCTAATGGGCGTTTCCTACCGCGGTCGGAACCGGGGCGTTCGAGCACGGCTCGTGCAAGCGGCAACGAGGAGAACTTCGTAATGGGTTGGATCAAGGACATCTTCGCGCCCAAGCAACGCTCGTGGGAGGAGTTCTACCGGAACCGCTGGTCGCACGACAAGGTGGTGCGCAGCACGCACGGCGTGAATTGCACGGGCGGCTGCAGTTGGAACATCTACGTCAAGCAGGGCATCGTGACGTGGGAAATGCAGGCGCTGGACTACCCGCGTTTCGACCTCGATATTCCGCCCTACGAACCCCGCGGGTGCCAGCGGGGCATCTCGTACTCCTGGTACATCTATAGCCCGCTGCGCGTGAAGTATCCCTATGTCCGCGGCAAACTGCTCGACCTTTGGCATGCGGCCAAGGAACAGCACCCAAACGATCCCGTTGCCGCGTGGCGCTCCATCGTCAGCGATCCGCAACTTCGCCGCAGCTACCAACAGGCCCGCGGGAAAGGCGGGCTGCGCCGGGTGTCGTGGGACGAGGTGAACGAACTCATCGCGGCCGCAAACATCCATACCATTCTCGCCCACGGATCGGACCGCATCGTCGGATTTTCGCCCATTCCGGCGATGTCCATGATCAGCTATGCGGCCGGCGCGCGCTTCATGCAACTCATCGGCGGCGTGTCGATGTCCTTTTACGACTGGTACTGCGATCTGCCGCCGGCGTCGCCTGAAATCTGGGGCGAACAAACGGATGTCGCCGAGAGCGCGGACTGGTTTCACTCGAAGTTCATCGCAACCGTGGGCTCGAACGTGCTCATGACGAGGACGCCCGACGCGCACTTCCTCGTTGAAGCCCGCCACCGCGGCGCGAAGGTCGTGGTGTTTTCGCCTGACTTCAGCCAGACCTCGAAGGTCGCGGACGAATGGATCCCGATACACCAGGGACAGGACGGCGCGTTCTGGATGGCCGTGAACCATGTCCTGTTGAAAGAGTTCTACGTCGACCGCAAGGTCGACTACTTTGTGGACTACCTGAAACGATTCACCGATTCGCCCTTCCTCGTCCGATTGGAGGACCAAGGAAACGGCGCGTATCGGCCGGGATCGTTCCTGCGGGCATCACACATAGCAAAGACGTCCGCCGAGGACCTCGCGGAATGGAAGATGTTCGTCCTCAATGAAGACACGCACGAACTGCAAATGCCGAAGGGCACGGTCGGACACCGTTGGCAAAAACAAAAGGGCGAGTGGAACCTCCAACTCGAGGACACGCTGACGGGCGCACCGATAAACCCCGCCCTGTCGCTCAAGGACTGCGCGGAGGACAGCCTGCCCGTCGAGTTTCGCGACTTTTCGCACTCCACGAACGACAAGGCCTGCCTGCGCAAGGTACCCGCCCGCAAAGTCGAGACCGCCAACGGTCCGGTGTGGGTGGCGACGACGTTTGACCTGCTGATGGCGCAGCACGGCGTCAACAACGGGCAGCAGGGGGACTATCCAACGGGATACGAGGACGATGCGTCACCCTACACGCCCGCGTGGCAGGAACAGTTCACCGGGATCAAGGCCTCGGTGGTAATCAATTTCGCGCGGCAGTGGGGAAAAACCGCCGAGCGCACGGAAGGCAAGTGCTCAATCATCATCGGCGCCGGGGCCAACCACTGGTATCACAACAATCTCATCTACCGCGCCTGCATCACCAGTCTGATGTTGTGCGGTTGCGTCGGCCGCAACGGCGGCGGATGGAACCATTATGTGGGACAGGAAAAGCTCGCGCCGCAGGCGTCGTGGGCCCCCGTCGCGTTCGGAACGGACTGGGCGGGCCCGCCGCGCATGCAGAACTCGCCTTCGTTCCACTACATTCACTCGGACCAGTGGCGCTACGACCAACCATTCAACGAAATCTGCGCGGTCGGCGACGAGTCGCATCGCATGGCCTCCGGGCACACGGCGGACAAACAGGCCCTGGCCGTCCGCTGCGGCTGGCTGCCGTTCTTCCCGCAATTCACAAAGAGCAATTTCGAGGTCGTTCGTGAAGCCGAATCCGCGGGTGCCAAGACGGCGGACGAGATCATCCAGCACGTGGTCCAGCGGCTGAAGGATCGCACATTGAAATTTGCCGCGGAAGACCCCGATGCGCCCGAGTGCTGGCCCCGGGTGTGGTACATCTGGCGCGGGAACGCCATCCAGGCCTCGGCAAAAGGCCACGAGTATTTCCTGAAACATTACCTGGGCACGCACCACAACTCGATTGCCGACGAAGTCGCGGGCGAATTCGTCGAGGATGTCACCTGGCACGACAAGGTCGAACTCGGGAAGATGGACCTCGTGGTGGACCTCAACTTCCGCATGGACACGTCCGCCCTTTACTCCGACATCGTCCTACCCGCCGCGACCTACTATGAAAAGGACGACCTGAACTCGACCGACATGCACTCGTTCATCCATCCGCTGCAGGCGGCGGTGCCGCCGTGCTGGGAGTCGAAAAGCGACTGGTGGATATTCCGCGACATCGCTCGCAAGACGAGCGAACTCGCGCTTCGCTATCTGCCAAAACCTCTCAAGGACCTCGTCGCCACTCCGCTCCTGCACGACACGCCGGCCGAAGTCGCGCAGCCATCGATCAAGGACTGGGCGAAGGGCGAGTGCGATCCGATTCCGGGTAAGACCATGCCCAACCTGACCGTGGTCGAACGCGACTACACCAAGGTGTATCAGAAGTTCATCAGCTTGGGACCCAACTTCCGCAACAAGGGCATCGGCCTTCATGGAACGCTGTACGACGTATCGGACCTGTACGACGAGTACATGGAAACGCACCCCGTCGAGCGATGGAACGGCGCCCAATACCCCTCGCTGCGGGACGAAAAATCGGTGTGCAACGTCATTCTCCATTTCGCCGCCGAAACAAACGGCGAGTGTGCGTGGCGGGCATACAAGTCCGAGGCCGAAAAAACCGGTCTCGACCACTCGCATCTGGCGGCGGACACCCGCGCCGTGCGCATCTCATTCGACGACATCTGCGCCGAACCGCGCCGCTTTCTGACTACGCCGTACTGGACGGGCAACACGAACGGGGGCCGAACCTACTCGGCATTCTGTCAGAACGTGGAAGGAATGGTGCCGTGGCGGACCTTGACGGGCCGGCAGCACTTCTACCTTGACCACGAGGCGTACCGGGCCTTCGGCGAGCACCTGCCGACCTTCAAACCCCGCGCCGACCGGCATACGACCCGCGACCTCGAAAAGACGGCCGCGGACCATGGAACTCTGGTCTTGAATTACCTGACCCCGCACGGCAAGTGGCATATCCACTCGACCTACGGCGACACCCTGCGCATGGAAACCTTGTCGCGCGGGATCGAACCCATTTGGATGAACGACCGCGACGCGGGCCTTCTCGGCGTGGCCGACAACGATTGGGTGGAGGTGATCAACGATCACGGCGTGGTGGTGACGCGGGCCTGTGTCAGCGCGCGCATCCCCCGCGGCATCTGTTTCATTTATCACGCTACCGAACGCACCGTGGGCACGCCCAAATCGCCGGGCCGCGGCAACCGTCGCGCCGGCGCCCATAACAGCCTGACTCGCGCCCGGCTGAAACCGCTGTTCATGATCGGCGGATACGCGCAGTTCACGTACGCCTTCAATTATTGGGGCCCCACAGGTGTGAATCGGGACACTTTCGTGGTCGTTCGCAAACTGAACAAGGTGACGTTCTGAATGCGGTACAAGTCGCAGACCAACGCCGGGCACCCCGAGAAACCCGGAACCCGGGTACGGAGCGGGACGGAAAGCATGCATACGAGACACCCGAAACCCATCGCGCGTGCCGTCCCCGCAGGCCACCGCGAGCACTGACAGGCCGACACCGCAATCGGATAACGGAACGAAGGAGACCACCCCAATGGATGTACGCGCCCACGTATCGATGGTGTTCCACCTCGATAAATGCATCGGGTGCCACACGTGCAGCGTGGCGTGCAAAAACGTGTGGACGGACCGGCCCGGCGCCGAATACATGTGGTGGAACAATGTCGAAACCAAACCCGGCACCGGCTATCCCACATTGTGGGAGGACCAGCTCAACTACAAGGGCGGCTGGGAAGTGACGGCAGGGCGCGAACTGCGGCTGCGTTGTCAGACCAAGGCGAGCAGTTTTCTCAAGCTGTTCTACAACCCCAACCAACCCGGTCTGGACGACTACTACGAGCCCTGGACGTATCGCTACCAGGAGCTGTTCGACGCCGAGGCGGGAGATGATCAACCCACGGCCATTCCCGTCTCGCAGATCACCGGCGAGCCGATCGACATCGAAGCCGGTCCCAACTGGGACGACGATCTGAGCGGGTCCCCGATTTATGCGGAAAACGATCCCAATCTGAAGCGCCTCACCGACGATGAGCGGCGCATGCTGTTCGAAATCGAGAACGTCGCGATGATGTACCTGCCGCGCATTTGCAACCACTGCGCCAATCCGAGTTGCGTCGCGTCGTGCCCGTCCGGCGCGCTGTACAAGCGCGGAGAGGACGGCATTGTGCTCGTCAATCAAGACGTATGCCGCGGATGGCGCGCCTGCGTGGCGGCTTGCCCGTACAAAAAGATGTACTACAACTGGCAGACCGGCAAGTCCGAGAAGTGCATCCTGTGCTATCCGCGGGTGGAAACAGGGCAGGCCCCGGCGTGCTTCCACTCGTGCGTCGGACGCATCCGCTACATGGGGGTGCTGCTCTACGACGCGGGACGCATGGAAGACGCGATGAAGGCGCCCGACGAGTCGCTGGTGGAAGCGCAACGCGGCGTATTGCTCGATCCGAACGATCCCGAAGTTGTCCGCGAGGCGATCCGGAGCGGCGTCAGCGAGAAGTTCATCGAGTCGGCGCAGCGTTCGCCAGTGTACAAGTACGTAAAAGAATGGCAGCTCGCGCTCCCGCTCCACGCGGAATTCCGCACCATGCCCATGCTCTATTATGTTCCCCCGCTACTGCCGGTTTCCGGGCGGATGGGCGACGGAATCTACGAGCACGACGCCGAGGAATTCTTCTCGCATCTCGACAAAGCACGAATCCCGATCCGATACCTGGCCGCGCTGTTCGGCGCGGGCAACGAGGACGTCGTCCGCGCGGTGCTGAAGAAACAGATGGCGGTCCGCTACTACAAACGCGCGCAGGAGGTCGATGACGTGGAGCCGGACCGAGTAAAGCGGGTGCTGCGCGAAGCGCACCTCACGGCGGAAGACGCCGAGGCCATCTACGCGCTGACCTCCCTGTGCGGGCCGGACGATCGGTATGTGCTGCCTCCAATCCAACGCGAGGAAGCCATCGACGGGCGCGACACGCAGGGCTGCTCGCCGGAACTGTGCAAGGGCCAGTGCGGGCTGGGTCAGGTGCAGATGCCGCGTCGGGGGGCCTGATCATGCCGGTACTCGCGACAAATCGGACGTTCCTGGCGGGACTCGGCAAACTGCTCGAATACCCCGGGCAGGATTTCCATGCACACTTTGATCGCGTCCTCGCACAGTCCGACGAAATGGGGCCCGAAATCGGCGCCGCGCTGTATTCGTTCGCCCAGGAAGCATCGCAATTCTCGGTCGAACACGCGCAGGAAATGTACACGCGCGCATTCGACGTGAACCCCCTCTGCGTGCCGTATCTCAGCGTCCATTTGTTCGGACAGGAAAGCTTCAAGCGCGCGGAACTCATGACGGGGCTAAAGGCGAAGTACGAAGCTCGCGGCTTCGATTACGGCGCGGAACTCCCGGATCATCTCTCGGTCGTGTTGCAGGCCGTCTCCTGTTTTTCCGATGACGAGTGGGACGAACTGCGTACCTATTGTATCGAGAAACCGTTGGCCGCCATGGCGGCGGCCCTGGATCGCGCCGCCAGTCCCTGGCGTCACGTGGTGCGCGCCGTCCAGCGCGCGTTGTCGATTGGGGAAGAGGACCATGCTTAGCTCATTCGCATTCATCGGACTACCGTACATCGCCCTATTCGTGCTTGTCGCAGGGTCGATTTACCGCTTTCGCTCCACCCCGTTCAGCTATACCGCGCTGTCGTCCCAGTTCCTCGAGAGCAAGAAACTGCTTTGGGGGTCGGCGCCGTGGCACATTGGGATTCTCATCGTCTTTCTCGGCCACCTCGTACCCTTCCTCGTCCCGGGCCTGTGGCAGGGCCTCACGTCGCATATCGGGTTCCTGTTCGCCGTAGAGGTCGTGGGGATGATTGCCGCGTTCCTGTGTCTGGCGGGTCTGACCGTCCTGATTCTCCGGCGCCTGACTTCGCCGCGCGTACAGGCCGTCACGACCCCGATGGACCTCGTCATCCTTGTCCTGCTCCTGGGACAGGTGTTGCTCGGCATCGCAACCGCCTCGAATTACCGCTGGGGCGCCGCCTGGTCCGCGCACACGACGACGCCGTACTTGTGGAGCCTGTTGACGCTTCAACCCGACATGCGGTATGTCGAGATGCTTCCGCCGACCGTCAAACTTCACATCTTCGGCGCCTGGCTGATTTTCTTGTGCCTGCCGTTTACGCGGCTCGTGCATGTGTTCTCTTTGCCGTTCCAATATCTCTGGCGGAGGCCGCAGGTGGTGGTGTGGACCAACGCCCGGCGCATCGCGAGCATCGCCCCTATTGCCCGCACCGCGGAACAAAGCCGCCGGCTCTTTCTCAAAGGCATGGTCGGGGTCAGTTCCGCCGCCGGTCTGCTCACGGTCGGTGTATTGGACAAACTGGCCCGCTTTTTCAGCGGCCCGGACATGACGCCGGAAGAACAGGCCGCGCTGCTCAAGAAGCGATTGCAGCGCCTCGAAATGACCGCCGAGGAACGGGAGTTGGAACTCGAACGACTCCGCAGCGACTACATTTTCGTCGCGCAGTTGAGCGAATTATCGCCGAAAGACGGCAAATATTTTATCGACTACGAGATGCGGCCGGCGCTCGCGTTTCGTGACGAATCGGGCCTGCCGATTCTGATCTCCGCGAAGTGCACGCATCTGGGCTGCACGGTCGCCAGCACGATTGACAGCAACGGTCGCATACTCTGCCCCTGCCACATGTCGTATTTCGATGTGAAGACCGGCCGGCCGCAGCCGGGGGCGCCCGCGACGGTGCCCCTCCCGATGTTGGGATGGGTGCTCAAAGACCCGCAAGGCAAAGTGTTAATCAGTCAGAGCCCGAGCGGCGCGCTCGAAGGCGAGGCCACCCCCGAGCAATTGGAGACGTCCGCGGTGTTCATCGCAAAACGCTACGAGGAGATTGCGTAATGAGTTCCGATCGGCTCAACGCCCTCGCCCACTTTTTCCGCGAGCGGTTTCCGGTCGAGCACCTGAGCTATGAATCGATGGTGCAGAAAAAAGAGGTGCCGGTCCATCGCATGAGTTGGGCCTACTACTTCGGCGGCCTTACCCTGTTCTTCTTTCTCATTCAGCTGGCCACGGGGGTCATGCTCCTGTTTTATTACCAGCCGACCGTTAGCGATGCGCACGCCTCCGTGGAGTTCATCGCCAAGCACGTGAGCGGCGGCGCGCTCGTCCGCAACCTGCACACGTGGGCCGCGTCCGGCATGATCTTCTGCCTGCTGGTCCACCTGATCACGACGTTTGCCATGAAGGCCTTCGCCAAACCCCGCGAGGTCACGTGGATTACCGGCGTCGTGCTGCTGCTGCTGACCTTCGGGTTCGGGTTCACCGGCTATCTCCTCCCGTGGCACCAGATCGCCGTCAACGCCACCAAGGTCGGCCTCCAATCCATCGAAGAGGCGGGCCAATATCTGCCCGGCGCCCTGTCCCAAATCCCTAGAGACGTCAAAGAACTCATTCAGGGCGAAGCTTCCGTCGGCCAAGCCACCTTGAGCCGCTTTTTCGCGCTGCACGTGGTCATTCTTCCGCTGCTGGTTTTTGCGACCCTCGGCCTTCACGTGTTTCTCGTTCAACTCCACGGCATGAGCCAAGGGGTCGATACGCCGGCAACGAAGACCGAGCGCTTCTTCCCCTTCTTCGTTCTCAAGGATTTCTATCTGTGGGGTCTCGTCTTCCTCGTGCTGTTCGCCGTGTCGTTATGCCTGCCGTTCGAGTCGATGTTCTCCTACCCCTTGTTCGAGCCCTTCGACCCCTTGGGCTCAACGCCGGACGGCATTAAACCGGAATGGTACTTCTACTTCGTGTACTACCCGCTCGAACTGCTGCCGTTTTGGTTCGTCATGCTCGCATCGATGGCCACGATCGCCGTCCTGATCGCAGCGCCCTGGATTTTCGCCCAGACCAGCCGGCGGACCCTCGGAATGATGGCGGCCGGGGCCGCGATCTACCTCGTTGTGATGACGCTGTTCGGCGACGCGATCTATACGTTTTTTAGAGGAGCACCATGATGAAGGCCAATCACCTCGGCGGATCTATCTCGATTTGCGTTATCGCGCTGGCGAGCGCGCAGGTCGCGTTGGCATACCCCGAGTTTCAACAGTTCATCCAGCGCAACTCGGGCCGGAACGTCAATTGCGCGATGTGCCACGTCAATTCGGATGGCCCCGAAGGGCTGAAACCCGGGCAAATCGGCAGTCTCACGCCGGAGGAAATGGATCGGTTGAACAAGGCGCGTGCGGCCTTCGAGCCCGGGCAGCGCGTCGACAGTCCGATCCTCAACACGTTTGGCAATCACATCATGGAAACCGTGGGGAAAAACCGTTTCCTGCAACTCCGGCTTGATCCCGCCGGTCTTGCGGAGGCGCTCGGCCGCGAAAGCGATCTCGACGATGACGGCATCTGCGACGCGGACGAGTATCTCGAGGGCACGCACCCGCTGGACGCGCACCACGGCAGCCCGTGGCGGCTTTTCAAGACGAACGCCCGCCGGTACGCCTTCCACATCGCGATGATGGTCTTGGCTACCGCCGCGGGTGTGTACGGACTGAACAACCTGCTGCGCGCCTTCGACGCCGCGGCCCATGCACGGGCGGGAGGCCAGACCGCCGGGCGGGAGTGGTCCGGCGCGCGCGAGAACCGGAGAGGATGATCACGTTTATCGTGCGCGCAGCCGCGCGTTGACGTACTTGCCGTTTGACGTCGCTCGGGGGAAGGGAATATGAAAGACCGTGGAAAAGCGTTGACCGTGCTCGTGTTGAATACCGTCGCGTTCACCGTGTGCTTTGCATGTTGGATGCTGAACGGCGTCCTGGTCACGTTTCTCAGTGAAAACCACGTTTTCGAGTGGAGCGAATCCCAGATCGGCTGGCTCATGGGCATTCCCGTGCTTAGCGGATCCCTTATACGGCTGCCCGTCGGCATTCTGACGGACAAATACGGCGGGAAATGGGTGTACGCCGGAGTCATGCTCTTTTCGGCGATTCCGATGTACCTGCTGAGTTACGCAAGCACCTACGCGCATTTCTTCTGGGCGAGCCTTGGCTTCGGCCTCGCCGGCACTTCATTCGCCGTCGGCATCGCGTACACCTCGGTATGGTTCCGGCGCGAACATCAGGGCACGGCGCTTGGCATCTTCGGCGCGGGAAACGCGGGCGCCGCGCTGACCAGCATGGGCGCGCCGGTCCTGCTAGGCTGGCTCACCGACCACGGTGAAAACGTGGAGGCATGGCGCCAGATGCCCCGCATTTACGCATTAGGATTGCTGCTCATGGCCGTCCTGTTCCTCCTGTTTGCGGCGCCCAAAAAGGTGGATGACTCGCACATCACCAGCTTTATGCAGCGCCTCGCGCCGTTGCGCCATGCGCGGGTCTGGCGGTTCGGGCTGTATTACTTCCTCGTATTCGGCGGCTTCGTCGCGCTTGCCCAATGGCTGATCCCCTACTACGTCAGCGTCTACATGATGCCGCTGGCCATGGCGGGCCTATTGGCCTCGATTTTCAGCCTGCCTTCCGGCGTCATTCGCGCGTTGGGCGGATACCTCTCCGACGTCTACGGCGCTCGGCGCGTCATGTATTGGGTCCTGGGCAGTTGCGCGGTTTGCTGCGCACTGCTGGTTGTTCCGCGTATGGACATCCACTCGCCGGGCAAGGGCATCATCGCCAAGCGTAGCGGCACCGTCACCCACGTGAGCGAAGCCGAGATAGTGGTAGACGGCATTCGCTATCCGGTGCGGGCCAAGACGCGCGAAATCGAACGGGACGCGAACATGCTCATTTTGCCGACGCTCAGCACGTGGCAGGAGCCCGTGGTCAAGGTGGGCGAGGTCGTGAAAAAGAAGCAATTGCTCGCCGCGGGAATGACTCACATTTATTTCCAGGCCAACGTGTGGGTGTTCACCGGACTGGTATTCATTGTGGGTGTCATGATGGGAATTGGAAAGGCCGCGGTCTACAAGCACATTCCCGATTACTTTCCGAAAGAAGTCGGCGTGGTTGGCGGAATCGTCGGCGTGCTTGGCGGATTGGGGGGGTTCTTCTGCCCCATCATTTTCGGTTACATGCTCGAGTGGACGGGCCTGTGGATCACGTGCTGGTTTTTCTTTGCAGCACTGTCCATCGTCTGCCTGTGGTGGATGCACGCCGTGATCCAGCAGATGCTGAACCAGGAAGCCGCGCTTCATGCCCGAAACATCGAGCATGTGACAGTCACGGCGGAAACCGCATAGAAGGGGGGATTGCGCAATGGCTGTGCTCGCAAAGTGGGAGCCGGAAGACGTCGCGTTCTGGGAAAGCGAGGGGAAACGCACGGCGTTCCGAAACCTTTGGATTTCCATTCCAAACCTGCTGATGGCATTTGGTATCTGGATTTACTGGAGTGTGATCATCAGCGTCATGCAGGGCCTTCACGACGGCAACCCGGCCCTGTACAACTTCACCGCGGCCGACGGCCGGCCGTTGACGGGAAACGCGTATAAAGCGCTGCTCTACACGCTGCCGGCGGTCGCGGGACTGTCGGGCGCAACGTTGCGCATCCCGAATTCCTTCATGATCGCAATCTGCGGTGGCCGCAATGTCAAGTTTATGACCACGCTCCTGCTGATTCTTCCCGCTCTGGGTACCGGGTTTGCCTTGAAGGACCCCGGCACCTCGTTCTTCACCTACGTGGTGTTGGCCGCGCTCTGCGGCATCGGCGGCGGCGCCTTCGCGTCGTCCATGTCCAACATCAATTTCTTTTTTCCCAAGCGCGTCCAGGGGTTGTCGCTGGGGTTGAACGCAGGACTTGGAAACCTCGGGGTCTCCGTGTTCCAGTTGGCGATTCCGTGGGTCATCACGTTTGGAATCTTCGGCGGCGAACCGTTTGACCTGAAGGGCGCGCCCGTCTGGCCGCACAACGCGGGGTTTGTGTGGGTGCCGATCCTGGCGGTGCTGGCCGTCTTGGCCTTTACCTCCATGAACAACCTGCCCCAGCACTTCAACGGTTCCACGCTTGTTGCGTGCGGCCGCTATCTGTGGCTCGAACTGCTGGGCTATGGCGGCGTGGCCGTCGCCATTCTGCTCCTCTTACAGTCCAAGTCGTGGAGCTTCGCGCCTGAACTCCTCGAGACGCTCGTCATTGTCTGCGTCGCGATTACCGTCACCATGGCGCTGATGCGGTTCGCCACTCCAAGACAGACGAGGGACAGCCTGCAAAAACAGTTCGCCATCTTCTCGAACAAACATAATTGGGTGATGACGTATCTCTATGTGATGACCTTCGGCAGCTTCATCGGATATTCCAGCGCCTTTCCCAAATTGCTCAAAGACGTGTTCGGCTACGTGCGCGTCGATGAGTCCGGCGCCCCGCTGGCCGAGGCTATCGTGAATCCCCATGCGCCCGACTTCCTGAAGTTCGCCTTTCTCGGCGCCGCGATGGGCGCTGCCATTCGCCCCTTGGGCGGGTGGCTCTCCGACAAGTTCGGCGGTGCGCGGGTCACCCATTGGGACACCGTCATCATGACGGGAACCGCCGTGCTGTGCGGGTGGGTCGTAAAACTGGCGATGGCGTCGGCGCACCCCGAGCGGTACTTCCTCCCCTTCTTATTGCTGTTCATACTGTTGTTCGCGACCACGGGGATCGGAAACGGTTCGACCTTCCGCATGATCGCCATCATCTTTCCAAAGGAGCAGGCCGGGCCCGTCCTCGGATGGACTTCGGCGGTCGCCGCCTACGGCGCCTTCCTCATTCCCACCATCTTTGCGATGCAAATCGAGGCCGGCCGCCCCGAGTACGCCATGTACGGGTTTGCCGTGTACTACGTGACGTGCCTCGCGCTCAACTGGTGGTACTACGCCCGCACGAATGCCGAAGTAAAGTGCTGACGCGACACCGTATGCGGACCGCCCCGAGAGCGGCGCAACGGCCGGAGCGGCGGATAAAGTGGCCCCCATGGAACGCATGAATCGACGGCGGTTCTTACGCACAAGCCTTGGCGCAGCGGGGACGGCCGCGCTCGTCCCTCTCGCGAAATCCTCCGAAAACCCGGCGACGCGCCCCGATAGCGCGGTCATCATGGCTGACGACATGGGGTTCTGCGACTTGGGTTGATACGGATCGGAATTCCATACACCGCACCTCGATTCAATGGCGGCCCCTGGGAACGCTACGATCTCGCAGTCGACCGGACCGAACGATCTCGCCGGATCGCGCCCCGAGAAAGCCAGAGAGCTACGCGATTTGTGGTCGCGGTGGGCCGTCCGATGCGGCGTGCAGGTCTGACTCGACCTCGTCGTACACGCGCACTTCGTAGACTCGGGCGGATGCAAGGCCGTTTGTCGCCAGCACGCGAATCCGAAGTCGGTCCGTCGTGGCGCGTTGGAAGCGGTGCACGCGCCGCCGCTCGTAATTGCCTTCGACCGACGCCAGCTCCCGCCAAGCCGCGCCGCTCGCCGCTTCGATGACGTAGTCCCTCACGCACTCGGGGTACCGATAGAGCGGCAACGTAGCGCGCCTCACGGCATTGGTGTCGAATGTAAGTTGCACCTCGTTGAATGAAACAGGGCGCGACCACCGCAATTCCAGCCACGCGGGCAGAACTTGGCCGGGGTCGGATATCCAGATGTTCGTCCAGGTGTCCGGGCGGTTTGTGCCGCGCACTACGTTGGAAGCGGCGTAAGGTCTGCTTTCCGGCGCGACCCGCAGGTTGAACGAGCGCCCCTCGTTGAACGGCCGCCAGCGCGTCGCGCCCGGCATGCTTGCCGGCGTCGTGCCGACCGGACACCGGCGGTCGAGGTCGGCGTCCTCCTCCCGGTGCATGACCCACGAAATTCCCGGCAGAACGGAAGTGTGGACATAGTACAGGCGCCCCGGCCCGACCCGCGCGTCAATCGGAAACCGCACCCATCCTCGCGAGTTCCCGGGCACGACGATTTCCGCCGAGGCGATATCGTGGGTCCCGCGGAAGTCCCACACCGCCGCGGCTTCGCGCAACCCCACACGCAAGGGCGCATCCTCGGCCCGCTTCGATTCCAGAAGCAACTCGAGGTAATCGATTCGATCGGAGGACACCGGAAACAACTGCGCCATCGGCATCTTCAATTCGAGCGAGCCTTGTCCGTCCGGAAACGCCAACACCGCCTCGCTGCTGGCGGCGACTTCCGCCTGTCTCGCCAGATCGTTCGGATCCTCGTTGTCCACCCCGGGAATGTGGCCGCCCTGGCGCAGGATCAGTTGCCGGCACTCCCGCGCGCGCGTGTTCGCGATGTCCCGCGGCGTCTCGTGATATTTTTTGCACAACGAAGCCGCGACACCCACCGCCTGCCCCACGATGCTCCCTGTCGAAAGCACGCGCGAGGACGCAAACGCGACGTACGACCCGCTGATGGGCCGGCCCGCCATCATGAGGTTCTCTACGTTGCGCGAGTACAAACTCCGTAACGGAATGCCATAAACCAGCGCGCCGTAGGTTTCCCAGTTCTCATCAAGTCCGGGGGGAGGATACGGCCGTTCCGATCGCGCCAGAATCCCCCCCTGCACGTGAATATCGATGCCCCAGCACCCGTAAGCCACCGCGTCATCCAACGGTTTCGGGTCTTGCACATGTTGCTGCGTCAGGACGTAGTCGCCCAGAATCCGGCGGCATTCCCGCTTGTACGGCCAAAACCCGACGAACTCCAACCCATAATTCGCCGCGCCATGATCGCCTTTGTTCTTGATGTGGTCCCATACGCCGAGAAGCTGACGCAGCGCCTCGTGCCGAATGGTGTTGTTGTCTTGAATCGGGTGCCACGGCGCGCCGACCTCGATCCACCAATAGCCCCCTTCAATGTATTGGTGAGAACGGTGCGTAAGGTCCGCTTCGGTCGGAAACTCGACCGCCCACTCCGGCCTTCTGAACGGGACCGGTCTGCCCGTATCCACCGCGCGAAAGAACAGGGTGTTGCCCATGACCTTGTCATCCGCGGTCTCGGGCGCCAGCGCCTCTCCGTACTCGCTCCGCGCTTCCCGGCCCCAGCGGTATTCGGCCCCGGCGCGGTGAGCGAGCACGCCGTCCCCCGTGGCGTCGACAAACAGGGGCGCGCTGAGTTCGAAGGTCTTCTCCGTTCCCAGTTGAATGCAATAGACCGCGCGGATCCGCGCTTCGCTTTCCATGATGACCCGGTGCATGTGCGTGTTCAACATGAGCGTGATGTTCGGTTCGCGAATCACCCACTCGTACAGCACAAGGTCCCAGTGACAGTTCATCGTGCCTTCCCGGTACTCGAAATGGTTGCGGACCCGCTCCTCGGTGTGGAATTCGTCGTGGATTCCACCTTCCTTGATCCAGGGCTGATGACCGCTGTTGTTCTCGGGGAAAAGCTTCACTTCGCTTGACGAGTTCCCGCCCAGCATTGATCGTTCGTGGACGAGCGCCACTTTCATCCCGTTGCGCGCCGCGCTGATGGCCGCCGAGGTGCCCGCGATGCCCCCACCGACCACGACAAGGTCATAGTTTTCCCGTACGGCCTCCGGGTCGCGGAATGCGGGTCCGCCGGGTTCGGGCGCCGCCGCGTTGTCCGCTTCCGCATGGTCGGCCGATGCCTGCGCATAGGCCGCTCCCGGAACGGAAAACCAGGATAAGAACGCACTGATATGCCTGAAGAAGTCGCGCCGCTTCCAATCCATGAACGTTCTCCTTCATTTGGAACGGGGTGATTTCATGCCGCATCATAGCAGAGGCCGCACACGTGGGCGTCGCTATCGGTCCGGCTTGAAGTGCGTCTGCCTCCCGGGGGACGATGAAAGGCCGGTCGCGAAGGGGAACCTTGAACCCGACGGGAGTTTTCGCATGTCGCAGTCCGACAAAGAAACGATCGAGAGGCTCATCACCGAACTGGGGGAACTGCACGCCAAGGTCAAGGAACTCGAATCGCTAGCCGAGCACTACAAGGTTCGCGAACGCATCCTTCGCCAAAAAGAGGAAGTCCTGCACGCCACGTTGAACTCCGCCTCCGACGGAATCCTTGCGGTGGACGAAAAAGGCCATGTCATCTTTTCCAACAAACAGTTCGAGCGGATGTGGCGGATACCACCGGATCTTATCGAGGCCGGCGACGACAACGAACTGCTTGCGTTCGTGTGCGAACAGTTATGCAACCCCGAGGAGTTTCTCGGCAAGGTGCGCGAACTCTATCGCTCGTACCGCTCATCGCACGATCTGCTTCACTTTCGAGACGGCCGCGTCTTCGAGCGTTCGTCGCTTCCGCTCGTACTCGAAGACAAGCTATCCGGGCGGGTCTGGACATTTCGGGAAGTAACGGCCCCTGAGCGTGCCGGCGCGACCGGCGCGTCGTAACGCACACGGCAATGGCGAACGATGTAGGCCCCCGCCTGCGCATACCGGTGGTCTCGGGCCGGTCCACTTGCTGCGATGTTCTCGAGGGTATTCCCGGGTACAAGCGGGAGCGTCGTTACCGACGCGATGCCCAGCAGTCGGTCAAACTCCTCGACCGACCGGCCCCCATCGTCCTCGAAGTCCATCCGCAGATCGATGTGGCCGGTTAACCCGGATTTTTCACACACGCCGGCAATGAAGGATTCAACTTCCTGCGGCACATACTTGTATGCAGCGACAGGGAAAACGGGCTGTTGGTGTGAAAAATCCTCACCCGGTTGACTTCTATGCCATCTCCTGAGCATTTCTCGCCAGTCGCTCCCGTCATCGGGAGCGACTGGCGAGAAATGCGGGTTAAGCCGGTAACGAGCGGAATGAGTTCCGGCCCCGCCAAGTCCCGGGACGTTTCCGGCTCCTCTGTGTTCGTCATCGCGCCCGAATTCGTGTTGATTTCGTCCGCAATCAGTGGGGCCGCCCGATCCCTTCCGTTCGGTCTGCCATGGTCCATCCGCCCGACATGGAAATCGAACGCGGACTTTCGGCAACTGCGCGTCCCCCTCTCAATCGGTATCGGTTGACGAGCCTTTCCTTCCCCGCCGCAGACCCGCCTGCGCCGGCGAAAGTCCAGCACCAACCCCCGCGCCGATCGGCCCCTTCGGGCCGCAGACCAGGGCACGCTACGCCAGCAACTCCGTGACGATCCTACCGGAGACGTCGGTCAGGCGAAAATCTCTCCCCTTGAATCGATACGTCAACCTGGTGTGGTCCATGCCGAGCAGGTGCAGAATGGTCGCCTGCAGATCATGCACGTGGACCGGTTTCTCGACGACATGGAAGCCGAGGTCGTCGGTGGCGCCGATGGTCTGTCCGGTCCGGACGCCCCCACCGGCGATCCACATGGTGAAGGCCTGGGGGTGGTGGTCGCGGCCCATGCTGCGCCCCAGCGCCGCGCTGGATTCGACCATGGGGGTGCGGCCGAATTCGCCGCCCCAGATGATGAGCGTGTCCTCGAGCATGCCGCGCTGCTTCAAGTCCTTAATCAATGCGGCCGTCGCCCGATCGGTTGCGCCGCACTGGGCCTTGAGACCGCCGGCGACGTCGCCGTGGTGGTCCCAGCCGCCGTGGTACACGTTGACGAAGCGGACGCCGCGTTCGAGGAGGCGGCGCGCGAGCAGACAGTTATTCGCGAACGAGGCCTTGCCGGGTTCCGCGCCGTACATCGCGAGGGTTTCGGGCGATTCCTTCGCGATGTCCATGAGTTCCGGCGCGCTGCTCTGCATGCGGTAGGCCAGTTCGTAGTTGCTGATGCGCGTTTCGATTTCGGGATCGCCGACCGCTTCGAAGCTGTGGCGGTTGAGTTGGTTGATGAGATCGATGGAGTCGCGTTGCATCAGCGCATCGATGCCCTGAGGGTTTGAAACGCTGAGAATGGGATCGCCCGCGCTCCGGAACGGCACGCCTTGATAAACCGTAGGCATGAACCCGCAACCCCAGCAATGCGCTCCGCCGCTCACGCCTTCGCCCGTGCTGAGCACGACAAACCCGGGGAGGTCGTCCGCTTCGCTGCCGAGTCCGTAGGCGACCCACGAGCCCATGCTGGGCCGGCCCATCTGCGGGGAACCGGTGTTCATGAAGATTTGCGCGGGCGCGTGATTGAATTGGTTCGTGTGCATCGACTTCACGATGGCGATATCGTCGGCGACGGTGGCGAGGTGGGGAAGCATCTCGGAGAGTTCCGCGCCGGACTGGCCATACTTGGCGAACTGGAATCGCGACGCCATCAGGCCGGCATTGGGCTGAATGAAGGCGTACCGCTGGTCCTTGACAATCTCCGGCGGGACGGATCGGCCGTCGTATTTGGTGAGCGTCGGTTTATAGTCGAAGAGATCGAGTTGGCTCGGCGCGCCCGCCATGAACAGGTAGATGACTCGCTTCGCCTTGGCCGGGTAGGGGGGCCGGCGCGGCGCGAGCGGGTTGGGCGCGGCGGCCGCAGCGCCACGGCAAAGCATCGAGGCCAGCGCAATCTTGCCTACCCCCACCCCGCACTCGCGGAAGAAGTGCCGGCGGGTGAGGGTTTGGAGCCGGATAGAATCGCTTCTACGTTGAACCATCGGGCTTCCTGGAATCGTCGGACCTGTCAGACGGGTCCGACCGGTGCGACTTGTTCATTTCACCGGACTTGCCAACCTTGCCAGGCGACTGCCATTCGCCATAATACTATAGAATTTCGGTTTTTCACACCCCGCGTCACCATCACCCCCTCGTGATGGTCTCGTCGAGGTTGAGGAGCGCGCGGCAGACGAGGGTCCAGGCGGCGTGCTCGGCCCGCTTGATTTCGCCGGCGGCGAGGGAGTCGGGAATGGTTGGCGTTTCGGCAAGGCGCTGGAGTTGCCTTTCGTAGAAGGCCGCGATCCATTCCTGTTCCCGCGGATCGGGGTTGCGGCCGGTGCAGAGCTGGAAGGCGCGGGCGATCCGGCTTTGTGTGTCAGATGCTTCGTGCATGACGCGGCCCGCCAATGCGCGGGCGGCTTCCATGAACACGGGATCGTTCAATAGCGTGAGCGCCTGCAACGGCGTGTTCGAGCGGACCCGGCGCGTGCAGGCCACATCGCGCGCGGGGGCGTCGAAGGTGCCGGCGGCGGGGAAGGGCAGCGTGCGCTTCCAGTAGACGTAGAGTCCGCGGCGGTAGCGGTCATCGCCGTCGGCGACCTGCCAGCCTTCGCCGGGGTAGACGATCGACAAGGCGCCGTCGGGCAGCGGCGGTTTCACGCTGGGTCCGCCGATTTTTTCCGAGAGCAGTCCGCTTGCGCTCAGCGCGATGTCGCGAATGGTTTCGGCGTCGACGCGGTAGCGCGGGGCGCGCGCGAGCAGGATGTTTTCGGGATCGCGTTCGGCGAGTTCGGGCGTGACGCGGGAGCTTTGGCGGTACGTCGAGGAGAGCACGATCATCCGGGTCATTTCCTTCATGCTCCAACCTCGACGCATGAATTCGACGGCGAGCCAATCGAGCAGTTCGGGGTGCGTGGGGAGATCGCCGCGCGTGCCAAAGTCCTCGACGGAAGCGACGATGCCGCGTCCGAAGAGCGATTGCCACAGGCGGTTCATCGTGACGCGCGCGGTCAGCGGGTTTTCTTCGGAGACGAGCCATCGCGCGAGCGTGAGACGGTTGAGCGGCGCGCCGGCGGGCAATGGGGGGAGAATCGCGGGCACGCCGGGGGTGACCACGTCGCGCGGGCTCAAGAATTCGCCGCGGTGGTGGATGCGCGTTTCGCGCGGATGTTCGCGCTCTTCGAGGACGAGCGTGGTCGGGAACTTCGGCATCAAGCCGCGCAGATCGGCGATGCGCTGGTGTTCCCGCGCTAGTTCCGGCGCGACTGTGAGGTAGTACTTCTGCAAGGTGTCCACCTGCTCCGCCGAACGCGCGTTCTGAGGTGTCGCGAGGATGGTTTCGATGTCGTGCGGCACGCCGGTCGCACGCACCGGCAGCGGATCGGAAGTGACCGACACGCGGAAGCGCCCGATGATGTGGTTGTGGACGTAGTATTGTTCAAGGACGAGTTTCAAAAGCGTTCCGCCGTCGTGGGCGACAGGCTCCGCAAATTCGTACACGATCGCGTGGGGCCGGCTTTGCTGCCCGTTGATCGACCAGCCCGTGTCAATCTTGCCGTCGAGCGTCTGCTCGGGCGTGCGGCCCGGCGCGGCGAAGTCCGCGGTGGGATTTTGCAGCGCGATATCCGCGATGGAATCGGGCGCCATCCACGGCGCGACGGCCGCTTTCACTTCGCTCAACAGAAAGTCGCCCGGCGCCGACATGATGACGCCGCGGCCGGGCCCGTGGTTGGGCAGCGAAGGATGCGGCAGGACTTCGATGCGGACCGCGGTAAGGTCCCTGACATCGGTCCGGAATTCGGTGTAATAGGTGTCAACATTGGGATTGTCGCCTTTGACCAGTACCGAATTGTCTTCGAGGAACTCAAAGGTGACATGGTTCTTCGACGAACACGTCACCGGAGTCGCTACGGTCCAGTTGCGCGCGCGGGAAGTGAGGTCCGCGTCCCACCCCGCAAACTTGCGATCGAAGTGTCGAGCCCGCCGGACCTCATCGGGTTCGTCGGAAGGGGGGATCGTTTCCGCAATCGTCGAGACACGGAAACGGGCGATGGTGTGATTGCGGCCGTATTGCTGATCGAGTCGCAGGGTCAACCGCGCGGGCGAGGCAAGTTCCAGCGGTTCCGCGAACCACAGCGAGAGCGCGTGGGGCGCAAGTTTGTCGACGCCGTGCCCATCGATGGCCCAGCCGGTTTTCGGGTCGCCGTCGATGGCCTTCTCCGCTTCGAACCCGGTGTTGACGGCGTCGGCGTCGGCGCGCGCGAATTTCACATCTCTCGGCTTTTCCTCGCCTTGGACGGGCAGCGTCGCGATCGCTTCCGACAGTACGAAGTTGCCTTTGTCCGAACGTCCGGGGCCAAGGCCTCCGCTTTCGGCTGAGACTTCGATCGTGAGGCCGGTGACGCGGCCGGGGGCCAGGTCGATTTCCACCGTGTAGGTATCGACTGCGGGAGATTCGCCGGTGACCGCAACAAGGCCGTCTTCGGAAACGGACAACGTTGCGTTGCCGGCAGACGTTGCTACGACAGGGCGAGCGGTAAGAATTTCGGTGAGGGGATCGGCAACCGGAAATTTTTGGGGAAGTTCGGAGACGAGTGTTGCGATTTCGTTTTCGATTGCGCGCCGCTTCGCCGCGATTTCGGCGTCGGGCACTTCGATTTCGACGTCGTCGGTGTTGTTCAGAAACGCATAGAACCGGAAGTACTCTTCGTGCGTGATGGGATCGTACTTGTGCGAATGACACTGCGCACAGGCCATCGTCAGCCCCAGGAACATCGCCGCGGTCGTGTTCACGCGATCCACCATGGCCTCGTAACGGAATTCCTCGGTGTCGATGCCGCCTTCCTCGTTCAGCATCGAGTTGCGATGGAATCCCGTGGCGATGCGCTGATCGAGTGTGGCGTTCGGCAGCAAATCGCCCGCGAGCTGCTCGATCGTAAACCGGTCGAAGGGCAAGTCCCGGTTGAACGCGTTGATGACCCAATCGCGGTACGGCCAGATGGATCGCGGCCGGTCCTTCTCGTAGCCGTTGGTGTCGGCGTAGCGTGCTCCGTCAAGCCAGCGCAGGGCCTGCGCCTCGCCGTAGTGCGGTGACGCCAGCAGGCGGTCGATCAGCCGCTCATACGCGTCCGGCGAGGTATCGTTCACGAAGGCTTCGACCTCCTCCGGCGACGGTGGCAGGCCGGTAAGGTCGAGGCTGGCGCGGCGGATGAGTGCGCGGCGATCGGCTTCGGGCGACGGTTTCATGCCATGCGATTCGAGCTTGGCGAGGACGAAGGCGTCAATGGGGGTCCTCACCCAGGATGAGTCGTTGACTTCAGGGAGAGGCGACTGGACCGGCCTTTCCAGGGCCCACAGATGTGCGGAATGGTCCGCGTCAACGTGTTCATGATCATCAGCCCAGCGCGCGCCTTCATCAATCCATTGTTTCAGGAGCGCGATTTGATCCGGAGTGAGCGGATCGCCTTTCGGCGGCATGCGGAAACCGGGATCGTCGGACGTGACGCGAAGGATCATCGCGCTCTCCGCGCTGTCGCCGGGCCGGTACGCCGCAACCCCGGAATCGCCGCCCTGTCTGGCCCCCGCGGGGGATTCGAGACTGAGCCCGCCCTTCTGGTTCCCGTCGCCGTGGCAGTCATAACAGCGGGAGGCGAAGATCGGCCGGATCTGGGATTCAAAGTCGACGGAGACCGAAACCTCGGCGAATCCGGCACACGACATAGACAGAAAACCGGCGACCGCGCCAACGGTTCGCGCCCTCGCCCAGCCGCTTCGCGCAAACACCTTGCGCTGTGCGCGGTACGTACACGGTCCGTGCATTGCATGGCCTCGATAGCAGCTTTGACCCAATACCTTCTCAGAATACCAGATTCCCAACGGTTTGCGAACCCCGCCGACCTGCCAACCAAACGGCTGGATGAATTCCGGGTTCAGCTTTGCGAGAATCAGCCGGGGCAGGCGAACACTCAAGATGGAACGGAAAGCGCCGCACTCCAGTTTTCATAAACCCAATCGGCGGGGCCGGTGCCTTTTTCGGCATAATGGATGCAAACTTGCGCGCTGCGTCCCGGTCAGTTCGAGTGTCGTCGCCGAGCTACGTTGGTTCTTTCTCTGGGTCCGCCTTGGAGAACGGAGGTTGAATGTTCCGAAGACCTACCCATGCATGTGTCGCACTCGGTCTGCTCGCGGCTCTTGGCGCCGGCGCCGATCCGTCCGAGGCGGACCAGGAGTACATCGCGAAATTCCTCGAACGATTTCCGAAGGCGGACTCGCCCCCGACGCTCGCCGAGTACGCGTCGCCGGCCCAGTTTGACGAACGGTTTCTCGGCGAGCCACTGGACAAGGCCCTGGAAAAGGTCGACAACAATCAGGGCAATATCGCGTGGGGCCTCGCGTATTGGATGATCGCGTATAACGAAATGCACCAGGCGACGGGCGATCCGAAGTATCTGGCCGCCAACCTGCGCTGCATCAAGGCGGTACTGGCCGCGCGCGACGACAAATGCGGAATTGAACTGTGGACCGGCGAGATTGCGCCCGCTTGGAGTTCGGACAAATACGCGAAGCGCGGCCGCGCGGTATTCGGCGTGCACACCGGCATGATCTGCTACCCCATTCTGGATTGGCTCATGCTGGCATCGGCGCAACCGAGTTCCGTTTCCCTCACGCCGGAGGAACGCGACACCATCCTGAAGGAGACGCTCGAAGCCTTGGCGTGGCACGACAAACAATGGCGGGACGGTCCGGGCGACGGCGAGGGCCATTACATCATGATGGATCAGGAGGACGGACTGGACGGGCGCATCAAACCCGGCAACCGCCTGAGCGCACTCGGCCGCGCGCTGTGGACCGCATGGAAGGTGACCGGGGATGAAAAGTACAAGGAGCGCGCGCTGCGCATGGGGCGGTATATCAAGCGCCGGCTGACGACCGGCACGGACGGCGCCTACTACTGGGAGTATTGGCTGCCCGAATCGCCGGTCACGACGCCGGCCGAACGCGCAACCATAAAAGGCGAAGACACCTCGCACGCGCAGTTGACCATGTCCTTCCCTCTGATGCTCGCCGCGGACGGCCAGGTGTTCGACGAGGAAGATGTGCACAAGTTTGGGCTCACATTCACGAATGGGATTGCCCGACTGGGAAATGGCATTTTGATGGGTTCGGTGACCGGCGACCCGAAGTACCAACCCTCGCTGGCGCAGAGCCCGGACGGATGGCTCGTGCCGGCGTGGCGCATACCCGAGGCGCGCGATCAGTTGGTCACGTTTTACCTGAATCACGTCCCGACACCGGCCCCGCTCGATCTGGCGACGCTGATCCGAATTACCGCCGAGACCAAACGCGCGCAGCGTTGAAAGGTTTGAGCGGTCCGATCACGGCGCCACGACGAGGCCCGGCGGAAAAGGACCCTTGGGAGGAGCGGCAGATGACGGCATCACGGGTTGCTTTGGTTCTGTGCGCGGCGATTTTCGCGGTGATCGGTTTCATGTTCCTTTTCTTTCCGGTGTACTTTGCGTCGGCCGTGCATATCGAGTTGCGCCATGCAATAGCCGTCACCGATCTCCGCGCCGTGTACGGCGGCATGGACTTAGGCCTCGCCGTGTTCTTCTTCGTTTGCGCCTTGCGAAACTGGATTCAGCCGGGACTGCTCGCCTCCGCGCTCGTGTTCGGCGGGTTGGCGTACGGGCGGGCCTTTGGCTTTCTTGTCAGCGGCGGATTCGAGGGAATCAATCGGGTCTTGTTCGCGTGCGAAGCGGCCGGGCTGGTCATATCCATCGTACTTCTCCAACTGGAAGAGGGACGCCGCGGTCGCGCCGTCTTCAAGTCCTTGATGAAGGGGTTACTCGGTTGCTTTTTCATGCTCGCCGGAGCGAACCATTTCATCAGTCCCGCGTTTTACGTTCACATCATGCCCTACTACTTCCCCGCGCGATATGACCTCGTGTTACTGAGCGGGGTATGCGAAATCGTCGCTGGACTGTTGCTGTTCGTGCCGGGCTTCTCGCGGGCCGCCGCATGGGGCATGGTCTCGATGCTCGTCCTGTTCCTGACCGTCCACGTCCACATGATCATACATGCCGCCGACTACGCCCGGGTGCCTCCGTTGTTTTTGTACCTCCGGCTGGTCCTTCAGGTACCCTTGATCGCGTGGGCGTGGTGGTTCACGCGTACTGATGAGGTGCGGTCTTCCGAACAATCACGGTCCCAGCCGACCGTCGCGTAAGATGAGGGTATGAGCCGTGGGCGAATTTGCGTTCAAGTCCGGAGGGGTGCATCTGAATGCGCGCCGCTGGAAGGTCGAAAACGCCAAAGCGACCGTCGTCATCACGCACGGCTACGGACACCACGGAAGCAGTTTCGCGGAGGCGGCAGAACGGTTGAACGCGGCCGGGCTTTCTGTGTTCGCGTGGGACCAGCGCGGGCACGGCAAATCGGAAGGCGAACGCGGTTATATCGAGTCGTTCGACCACACCATCGGCGATCTCGGCGCGTTTCTTCTGCGCATCCGCGACCGCGTCGTGGGCAAACCGCTGTTCTTGATGGGACACAGCCTGGGTTGTCTGGCGGTCGCCCTGTATTGCATCGATGACGAACCGGACGTCCGCGGGATCATCATGAGCAGCGGCCTTCTCAAGATTCCCGACCACGTCCCGAAGGTGCTCCAAAAAGTGGCGGGCGTACTGGGCGAGTTTACGCCCAAGCTGCCGGTGCAGCGCGTCAACGTCGAAGCCACCTCGCGCGACCCCGCCGCCGTGCAAACCTTACGGGACGATCCCCTGCGATACGGAGGCTGGATGCACGCTAGGTCCGGCGCGGAAATCGCCAAGGCAGTGGCCCGATTGCAGGACTCGATGGACCGGCTTTCTCACCCTATGCTCATCATGCACGGCAGCGATGACCGGCTGACAGACAGCGAAGGGAGCCGGGAACTGTATGCGCGGGCGCGCGCCACGGACAAGACATTGCGGATCTTCGAGGGCGGCTATCACGAACTCTACAACGATCTGGACAAGGAGCGTTTTTATCGCGAACTGATCGAGTGGGTCAATACCCGCGTTTGACCCCTGCGTAGACGGACGTCGGCCTGTGCGCAAACCTGCGCGCGAACCTGTTGCTTGCAGGCGCGACCTGCGGATAAAATGCCCGATCCGCGCCGCTTTCCGTGAGTTCGGTGCGATTCAACGAGGGGAGCATTGACCTTGGCTTCAACATTTCGCGTTGGAATCATCGGCTGCGGCGCCATTGCGGAGCGCCTGCACGTGCCCGATTATGCAGTCTGTCCCGAGGCCGAAATCGTGGCAATGTGCGATGTGAACGTCGCGCGGGCCCGGTATCTCGCCGACCGCTTCGCGCGCGGGGCCCGCGTGTACGGCGACTACCGCGTCATGCTGAAAAAGGAAAAACTCGACGGAGTCACCGTCGTGTTGCCGAACTACCTCCATGCGCCGGTCACCATCGACGCGCTCGACGCGGGGTGTCACGTCATGGTGGACAAGCCGATGGCGACGACCGCGGTCGAATGCCGGCGCATGATCGCCGCCGCAAAAAAGAACAAACGATTGCTGATGGTCAATCAGTCGCAGCGGCGGTTCGCCCCGCACCGCAAGGCGAAGGAAGTGGTCGACAGCGGAATCCTCGGAAACATCCTGCACGTCACCGCGATGTTCGGGCACGAAGGTCCCGAGCACTGGAGCCCGACCGGCAAGTGGTTCTTTCGGAAAGACCGCGCCCGCTTCGGGGCCATGGCGGACCTCGGCGTGCACAAGGCGGACCTCCTGCGCTGGCTGACCGGCAAGGAAGTCGCCGAGATTTCCGCGTACGCGGCGCGGTTGGAAAAGCGCGGCGCCGACGTCGAAGACAATTTCGTTTCGTGCCTGAAATTCACGGACGGCACCGTGGGCACGCTGTGTGCCTCGTGGACGATCAAGGGTATGAACGCGAACTACATCATCCTGCATTGCGAGAACGGCACTTTGCAGGTCGGCCTGCAAGACCACAAGCCCGTGCTGGCGCGCCTCGCCAACCCTGAATGCGAAATCGTCTTTGACGTGCCGCCGCCGCTGAATGACTACCCCGACACCTGGGGTCTCGACGTCAGCGGCAATTTCGTGCGGGCCGCGATAGGCCTCGAGGAACCGTTCTGCACGGGGGAGGAAGGCATGAAGTCACTCGAGATCATCTTCGCGGCGGAGAAATCGTTTCTCACCGGCCGCTCGGTCAAGTTGCGCCATTGACGTGAGCGGCGCAGCCCAAGACATGCATACCGTTACGGTGGCCCTCGGCGAGCGGTCCTATCCCATTCACATCGGAGTCGGCGCCGTCGAAGTGCTGGGCGACGAGCTGGCGCGCCTTCATGCGAGAGGGTCGGTGGCGATCGCGACCGACAGCAACGTCGCGCCGTTGTACGCAACACGCATCGAGGAGGTCGTTCGGCGCGCGGGCCTGTCGGCGCATACCTGTGTGATGGAGGCGGGCGAATCCCGCAAGCGGCTCGATCAGGTGGAGAAGTTTTGCGGCGAGTTCCTGACCGCGGGATTGGACCGGTCCGGCGTCGTCATCGCGCTCGGCGGCGGGGTGGTCGGCGATGTCGCCGGTTTTGCGGCGGCCTCGTTCATGCGAGGAGTCCGCTACATTCAGGTCCCTACGACAATTGTGGCGCAGGTGGACTCGAGTGTGGGAGGGAAAACAGGCGTGAACCACGCGCTCGCGAAGAACATCATTGGCGCGTTTCACCAGCCCTCGGCGGTGATTGCCGACCTTTCGTTTCTGCGCACGTTGCCGCCCCGGGAACTGCGCGCCGGCCTTGCCGAGGTCGTCAAGCATGGTATGATCGCGGACGCGGACCTGTTCGAGTACATGGAGAAATATCCGGCTGCGATTTTGGCGAACGACTTGAGCGCACTCGAGTATCCGATCCGGCGTTCCTGCGAGATCAAGGCAGCGATAGTCTCCGCCGACGAGCACGAGCACGGCGTGCGGGCCAACCTGAACTACGGCCACACGTTCGGCCACGGCATCGAGGCCGCATCAGGATACGAATTGTTTTTGCACGGCGAGGCGATCGCCTTGGGCATGCACGCGGCGGCGTCGCTCGCGCGAAACCTCGGCATGGTCGATCAGCATTTCGTGGACCGCCAGCGGCGATGCATCGAAGCCTATGGATTGCCGGTCTCATGGCGGGACATCCCGATCGACGAGACTCTGGAAGCGATGAAGCGGGACAAGAAGGTGCGCGCCGGCACGATGAAGTTCGTCCTCGTGGACGAAATCGGTCATGTCGTGCACCGCACCGACATCACGCTCGAGCAGGCGCGCGCGGCGCTCGAGTCGCTCCGGCATTGACGCAAAAAACAGGAGATTCCTGACGCATGGCATTCGGCGGTGAAACGGCGGACAGCTACTACGACGACGGCCTCACCGCCAGCATGAAGGGCGACATGGCCCGCGCGATCCAGTGTTTTGAGCGGGCCATCCGGCTCGACAATTCCTACGCGGTGGCTTATCACCAGTTAGGCAAGTGTTATCTGCGAATGGGCCACGCGGCCAGGGCGGTCGAACTGCTCAAGCAGGTCGTTGCGAAGAAACCCCAATTGCAGCCGGCGCGGCTCGACCTCGGCTACGCGCTGCTTGCCATAGGAGACACGCGGGAAGCCCGCAAGCAATTCGAATACATCTATTCCGCCGACCCGTCCAATGCGCGGGCCCAGTTGGGGCTTGCGCAGGTCTCCTTCAATGAAGGCGATTGGCAGGGGGCGGTCATGCAGGCGCGCGCGGCGCTGGCTTCGGGCGGCCAGAATTTTGCGGCCTTGTACCTGCTAGGGCGCGCCGCGAAACTCGCGGGCGATCCCATATTGTCCAAGGAATCGCTCGACGCCGCCGAAAAAGTCATTCAAAAATCCGTCGAACTCAATCCCGACCAGCCGGAGGGACACTACCTTCGGGGCGAAACCTGTTTCGCAAGGGACCAACTGGCCAGCGCGCTCGAACACTACCGCGCCGCGGACGATCGTATTGACTCACAGAACGCCGACCGCCTGTACAGCGCGTTCGGGGAGAATTTCACGCAGATCGATATCTGGGCCAAACTGGGCCTCTGTTACCAACGCTTGGGGAAGATCGATCGAGCGAAGGAAATGGGCGCGCGCATTCTCGCGCGCAATCCGGCGCACAAACTCGGTCAATCGCTTCACGAATTGGAATAGCCGGCGCATGCTGCTCGGGCTCGCCGCGATCGGCACGAGGGTTTCATGGGCGACGTGAACGTCCAAATCGTTCGAGAGTTCTTCGAACTCAACCTGTTTCAGGTACTCACGAATTGGCAACAAAGCGCGCGCCGCTTGCGACTCGGCGAGCTCGGCGGCCAACTCTTCGTGCAGAACATCAGTCCGGCGCCGCCGCGCGAACTTCCTTTTCTCCTGCTGCCCGCCGACATCGCGGGAATCGAACGCGCGGTCGTCGAGGTCCGCGCATGGCACGGCGACCGGTTCTACCCTTCCGTCATCGAGGCAAATCCCGTCCTGTGCCAGTTCGTTTCCGACGAAGCCATGGCGCTCGCCAGCGACGTGTTCCACCAGCAGCCGTTCGCCACAATCCTTGTGGTGTCGGAACTGCCCGCCGGCCCGGACCTGCGAAGACGTTCACTGTCGCTTCTCGAGGATTCCGGCAT
This sequence comes from Candidatus Hydrogenedentota bacterium, assembly GCA_045863315.1. Lineage (GTDB taxonomy): Bacteria > Hydrogenedentota > Hydrogenedentia > Hydrogenedentales > SLHB01 > JABWCD01. The sequence goes on from BTUX01000003.1 coordinate 35,481, forward strand.
TGGGCATGTGATGGAGTTCCCGCTCATTCTGAAGGACTTGCTGGACAAGGTGGACACAAGCGGAAACTATCCGTCTTCACAGACGTTGCAGCTCCTGCGGTTGCTGAAACGGTACAAGCTCGTTCGCAACCAGCAAATGGAATTCGTGTTCGCCGCCGAGCCGCCACCGGCCGACCGCGCCGCCAGTATCGAGGCATCGGGCTTGCCGGACGAACCGGACGAACAGGAATAGCCCGCCATCGCGCGCAACGCGATTTGTTTGCGGCAGACAGCAGCCGCGGGCGCCCGTTCCATCGCGGAAAGGAGAACGTACGCAGCATCCGCGGCGACGGTCGGTTCGATGTGGGTATGGATCACACTTTGGATGCATATCCATGTTCCTACATCGCCGTCGATGTCGATTTCAGGAGGTTGTTCACGAAGTCGCACACCTCCGAAAACTTCGAGGGCTCGGCCTCGCCATAGGCGATATGGACGATCTGCCCGCTCCGATCCACAACAAAGACACTGGCCTCTTTGGGCCGGCAGGGATACGACGCGGATACGGATCCGTCCCAGTCCATGAGAATCAGGTGTTCGATCCTCTGCTTGTAGAAGAAACGGACCGTCGGGCGCAATATATCCGGAACGCTGTTCACCAGCACAATTCCGCACACGTCTACGGCGTTCTTGTACCGCTGGAACAGCAGGTTTACCCATCCCTCGATCTGGTTCAAACTTTCTCGATCGGCGAAGAGGAGCACACAGGCCCGATGGCGCGGGAACGATACGGTATGGTTCTCGCGGAACTGATCTTCGAGGGTGAACTGCGGGGCCTGTAGGAATACGGGATGGCCCCTCGTCGTGATTGTCTTCTCCATTTGTTCAGCCTCCTGTGCAACGGTTTTGCGGACGTGCTGCCCGAGGCGGACTGACCGTCCCGCCCGCACTGTCCGCCGCCGCAACACCGAGCGCCGGCGCCAGGACTATTCCATTGATCTTGACGAAAAATGGGGACGTATTATTCCAATTTTCGAACCCGCGCAACGCCCTGAGTGCAAGGCAATTCCGCGCGTCGGCCCGGTGCAGGCAGGAATTCAGAATCGCTTGGGGAATAGCGAATCAGGCGGATAGAGTCATTTCAAGCGCACTTGCGCCGGCGCATACGAGGACGCGGGCCGCGAAGGGATCAGGCGCGGTACTTGTCTGCGGTCTGGCGTACGATATTGGCCGCGAGTTCGCAATGCTCCGGTGTGTATTTCTCGCAGAACGTGCTCCATCGGATGAATGTGCTCAGGAACTGTGCGGCGTTTGGCGAAGTTGCCGCCCCGTACGTCGGCACGCGCGACGCGGGAGGCGACGTGAACGGATACCTGCGATTCTCCGATTGGTCGCGTAGAAACGTAAGCGCCTCCGTGAGGAGGTAGTATTGCGCCGTGCCCGCCCCCGGGATACCCGCGTCGGCGAGCGTGGCGCCGAATTCCTCGGCGGAGCAGGTGAATGCGGCGGGGTCGATGTTGAATCCGGCCATCCAACACGAATACACGTCCACGTAATCGGGCACGTGGAGCGGCGTGATGCCGGGAATCTCGGCAAGGTGTTTATACAACAGTCGCGCCATCTCATCGCGCCGCGCGATCTGGTCCCGCACAATCCCAAGCTGCGCCAGACAGATCGCCGCGGTGCATTGCGGCATTCGATAGGGAAACCCGACGGCGGTGTGTGTGCGCCCGAAGTGCGGGCGCATCACGCCGGCGCGGTTCTGCCCCATGAACCGCGCGCGTTCGTGCAACTCGGGATCGTTCGTCACCATGCAGCCGCCCGTATCGGATCCCATCGATTTCTCCGGATCGAACGAAAAGCACGCCGCGTGCCCCAAGGTGCCCGCGAGCCGGCCCTTGTATCGGCCAAACACGGCTTGGCAACAGTCCTCGAAGACAAACAGGTTATGTTTCTTGGCGAGTTCATTGATCGGATCCATGTCGCAAATGATCCCCGTCTTGTGGACGCACAAGATCGCACGGGTGCGGTCGTTTATGTGCGGCGCGATGGTCTCCGCCGAAAAGTTGATCGAGCCGGGTGCGGTATCCGGAAAGATCGGGATCACGTGTTGCGCCAGCATGCCCTGCACGGTGCCGAAATCCGTTACGGGACTCACGATGACTTCGTCGCCGGGCTTGAAGTCGCAGGCCAGCGCGAGCACGTGGAGCGCGGCGGTGCAACCCGGCGTGCTGACGCAGTACTTGACGCCCAGCGCTTCGGCGAACGCCCGCTCGAACCGGCCCACCATGTCTACGGTAAGGCCGGAATCGACGACCTCGGCAAGATACTTCTTCGCGTTGGGACCGATGGTCCTCGGAAAGGCCGACGGCAGGGCCCCGCCCTCCGCCATGAGGGCCCGGGAGATTTGTGCTGCGAGTGTCGAAGTGGGAAGCATGGTGAGACTCCTCTCGCGTCGATTGCGCCCAGCGCTCAGTCTACACGATCACAACCCCGGGACGACTGCGCCCGTATCGATTCAAGTGGAGGACGGGGGGACAATGACGGCGCGACCGATGAGCGCGCGGGTCCCGGAATGAACGGCCCCTTTTTCGTTGCAGAATCAGTTCCCCTGTGTCTTGATCAGCGCAAGGAACTCGGTGAACCCCGAGCAATTGGCCGCCTTTTCGTGCAGGTCGGGGTCGCGAAACCGTTCCGCGATGTCCGCGAGCACCTGGAGTTGCGCGCCCGTGTCGTGGCGAGGCGAAACCATCAGGAACACGACGTGGACGGGCGCCCCGTCCGGCGCATTGAAATCGATACCCTTCGGGGCGATCGCGGCGCCGACCACGAACGATGCCGCATCGTCCATCCGCGCGTGCGGCACGGCAACGCCCCTGCCCAGCGCGGTCGAGGCCAGCTCCTCACGGTCCCACACGGCGTCGGCGAGTCGGCGCGGATCGACCCCCGCCGCGTTCGCGACGACTCTCGAGACTTCCTCGATCGCGGACCGCATCGAGGAGGAGGACAACTCGGGCACGAACGCCTTGGGGCTGAGATAGTCGGCGAGTTTGCGGGCGCGTTCGTGCCGGAGTATGCGCGGAATGAAGAGACCGCTCATGACGGAGGTCGCCAACGCCATGATGACCAGCGCCACGAATATGGAGGGGCCGATGATGCCGTGTTCGAGCGCGAGCGCGCCGAGAATGATTTCCATCGCGCCGCGCGCGTTGAGGGCGAACCCGAGCGCGAGCGACTGGCGGCGGTCGACTCCGGCGAGCCGGCCCGCCGCGCCGCAGGCGAGAATTTTGGAAACGCAGGCGAGCACGAGGACGGCCGCGGTGATCGCCCAATCGAAGTGGACGGCGAAATTCACTTTGAGGCCAATGGACGCGAAAAAGAGCGGCGCGAAAATGAACGAGACAAACTGGCTGATGATCGTGCGCGTATGGTTGCGCAGGTGCGACGAGTCCCCGATGGCGACCCCGGCCAGGAATGCGCCGAAGATGGCGTGAACGCCGGCCCACTCGGTAAAAGCGGCGCCGAGCAACGCGATGGACAGCGCCATGCCCAGCACGCCCCCCGGCCAGCTCGTGTGCGCCTGCAACCAGGGGAGCGCGCGATGGATCGCGACGCGACCGGCGGTCAGCATGGCGAACGCATAGGCCAGGGTCAGGAGGATCGTCGTGCCGACCCCGTTAATCGGCCCGGACGCCGCGCCCGTCAACCCGAGAATGATCGCGAACAGGACCCAGCCGGCGATGTCGCTGAGCACCGCGGCCGCGATCACGATCATCCCGAAATCGCCGTAATACAGCCCGAGATCCATAAGCGTGCGCGCGATCACCGGAAGCGCGGAGATGGACAGGGCCGTGGCGATGAACAGCGCGAAGATGTAAAGGGGCACCTCGCCGTCGTAGCCGAGAACGTCCGGCAACCCCCAAGCCGCCAGGAACCCGACCACAAACGGCAGGAAAATGCCCGCGGTCCCCACCCACACCGCCGTCTTGCCCTGTCGCCACGCGCTCGAAAGGTCGACTTCCATGCCGGCCACCAACATGAAAAGCACAATGGCGAAATTGAAAAATCCTGACAATACCACCGCCCGATCGCCCGCGACCGGAAACAGGGCAGCGTGCCAGTCCGGGAAGAAATAGCCAAGGACGGTGGGACCAAGGACAATGCCGGCCAGGATTTCGCCCAGCACCGTGGGCTGGCCCGCCCGTTCGGCCAACTCGCCGAACAGGCGCGCCGTCGCGAGCAGCACGGCCAGCGACAAAAGAAGCAACATGAACTCGTGCGAATTCATCGTGGTCAGGCCGCGCCCCAGGACCTCAGAAGTCTTGCGCCCGGAATCCGCCCGATTGTTCCTGTTCCGGCGGAATCAGGCCGCGTCCGCGCAACCAGTCGAGGCACAGCGAGGGCCACTCACTGAATGAATTGTTCGGCGCGCGCTTCCCGCCCATGCCGAGCCCGTGCCGTCCTTTTTCAAATAGGTGCATTTCCGCGGGTACGCCCGATTGGACGCAAGCCTCGTAAAACAACAGGCTGTTCTTCACCGGCACGGCTTCGTCCGCCGTGGTATGCACGAGGAACGCGGGCGGTGTTGACGCATTGACGTGGAGTTGCGCGGAACACTCCGCGACGAGCGCCGGATCGGGATTCTCTCCCAGCAGGTTGCGCAGCGAACCCCCATGGACCTCCGGCGCTTCCATCGAAATCACCGGGTACAATAACACGAGAAAATCCGGGCGCGACGACACCTGCGCGATGGGATCGGCAGCAGCGGCATCGCCGGGCAGATGGTGCACCCCCGCCATCGCGGAAAGATGCCCGCCCGCCGAAAACCCGAGAATGCCGATACGGTTGGGATCGATTTTCCACTGTGCCGCGCGGGACCGCACAAGCTGAATCGCGCGCTGCGCGTCCTGCAGCGGCACAGGGTGTTTGTACGCCGGCGCGTGCCGGTACACGAGAACAAACGCCGAAATGCCCGTCTTGTTCAGCCACTGCGCGACCTCGTGGCCCTCGTATCCGATTGCCAGACCTGCGTAGCCCCCGCCCGGACAGATGATGACCGCCGCCCCGTTGGCCCGATACGCGGGCGCGGGGTGCGCGTAGAGAAGTGGAACATCGCTCTCCGCGGTCCCCACCGCCCCGGGGGCGTCACCCGGCCACAGCCGGATTGCTTCAGCGCGACCCGGAGCCTCCTCGCCGGCGGCCGCCCATTGCGCGGCCGCGGCGAATGCGATTCCCAACATGGCGAGCATAAACGGTTACCTCCCGACCCGATTCGCAACTACCCGCGTCAGTCTAACGCGGAGGGGTCTCCCACGCGAAGTCCGGCGTGCGCAACGGATGACATCATAGCGTATCGAACCGTCAACGCGAACCGTCTCGCACGCAGAGCGCATGGCGACCAGGGCAGTCCCGGCAAAGTCAAACCGATTCTATTGCGCGCAAGTGCCTGCTCCTACCGTTACTGACAACGGCGAGCACGAAGACACGACGCAAAGAAGCCAAAGCTCGGACTGGTAGGGAACGCGGCTTCAAGAGCGGGACGGCGGCACACGGGCCTTCGGCCCACCCGCAGAGAACGCAATTGTCCGATCATTGTGTTTCGAGGGCGTACGTCGTTATTTCGGAGCAAACCCCACATGGTCCAAGTGGCCGGGAACAACAGTGGAAAATGATTTGATTACGACCTCGGTCGGAGCCTGTTGAATGAGGACGACGGCGCGGACAACCTGACGATGACCTGCGCGCATGATACCATGATACCCATCGGCACCGTGCGTGCCGACCCGCCGTGGCGGGCGCGGTTGGGGACCGTGCGGGCCGTTTCGCTCGGGAATTGATCGTTGGGGATGCGATGCGGAATGCGGTTTGGACAGGATTGACAGGATGAACAGGATTCGGAAGGAGGCTTGTGGCGCGGGACCGGCGAGGAACGCGCGCAATCGCCCCGGTATCATGAGGTTTTCATCCGGTCTATCCTGCACAGCCTGTCAAAGCAAAAGCCGCCTTCAACACGAATCAGTACGCGAGCATCGGTGGACGACGCGGATGCGGTGTACCGGATACGGAAAACGACTAACACAGGCCGCCCCTGTGGCGCTCCGGCCTTCTTTACCCGCCTCGAATCGTTTCTGGGACGGCCGCTCCAACCCGCCAAACGCGGCCGCAAACCCAAAACACCCGGAGCCGCGCCCCGCATCCGCCCCAAACCCGGCGCAGGGGTGGGAAAGAATCAGTAATCAGTAAATCGTGGTCCCTTAATTCTTTTTCCCAAAGACCCCGCTTCACCAGATTGCACGGACGTGTGAGTAACGGCGCATCAGTTTGTTCTTGGTGAGAATGGTTGCGTTCTCTTCGCGCGCGGTTGCCACGATGATTTGATCGGCGGGATCCGATGACGGCGGCGCCGGCAATACGGTGGAGCGATACGCGATTGAGGGCGTCAATGGCACGAGTCGAAGCTTTGGCATCGCGAGCGCCCGCGCCAGCCATTCTTCGGGATCGCACGAAATCCCAAAGCGTCCCTTCTCCAAGAGCTTGCAGAATTCCCACAGTGAAATCGCCGACAGCAGCAGCTCCTCATACCGGTCCGAGCGTCTTATGAGATCACGCACCTTGCGGGAAAGCTTCTCGGTGTGCATGTGCCACCATATCCAAGCGTGCGTATCGAGAAGGTACTTCACTTGCACGCATTCCAAACCGATTCGCCGATGGGAGATTCGATGTCTTTTTCGAACACCAGCGTCTCGGACAATTTGCCGGGGACGGGCGCCTTGTCGGAACCGCGAAAAGGGACCACTTCGGCGACGGGCTTGCCCCGCTTTGTGACGACCACCGGTTGCTTGGTCTTTTCCACCTCACCCAAGACGCGTAATGCGTGCGCCTTGAATTCGCTGATAGGCATGGTTTTCATCCGGGGTTTCCTCCGTGGAAGTACTATAGTCATTTAGAATGACTATGTCAACCATCGAGGGCAATGGGCTGAACAGGAACATCCCCATTGACTCGTTCCCAAATTCCGTTTCACGAATACGCGCTTGAATTAACGGACATCGATGATAGGTACAAGTCAAGATGCGGAGAGGGCGGTCGGCCTGGTTGACCGCGAGCGGGTGGTCTCTAATCTGTAAGTTGTCTACTGCACGTGATGAGGGCGGGCGTGGGACCCGGCGCGCCGAGTATGGGTAGCAAGGCGGGTGAATTGAATGGGTGAATTGAACGGACAGACCGCTATTTAAGCAGATGAGTGCCGGAAATTTGTGGGAGTAGGAAAGAGGGACACCTATTTTCAACTGCCGCGGTTTCCCTGCTACCACCAGCGGCGTTACGGCGCGGTGTCGGCCGCGGTCTAGCACGAGTCGATGCCGATGTGCGCCAGCCGTTCGGCGGCGGCTGAGATGGTGCGCGCCGCGCGAAGCGCCTCCAGCCCGATCGAATGCGCGGTTTCACGGTCCCCGTAGTGCCAATGCAACGTTCCCAATCCGATCCTCGCCGTGCATTCCCGCGTGAAAAACCGCTGCTCGCGGCATAACCGCGCCGTGCGCTCGTAAGTATGCAGGGCGTCGTTGGTCTGCCCGCGCTGCCGGCAGACGCACGCGAGTCCAAGTTGCGCCGCCGCGTCCAGCGCCTTGAACATCCCGGCCGGGGCCGCCTGCGCGACCTCCTCGAGCAGCGCGGCCGCCTCATCGGTGCGCCCGCGAGCACCGCGATCGATTCCGCTTCCGTCGGCGGTTGGACCTCGTACTCCGTGCGGGTCAACGACGAAACCAGGTCCGAATCCCCTGTTGCGACGAGAAGCAGACCGTTCGGGCCCATCACGTCAAACGCCTCGGCGTCAACGCCCCGCCATCCCTGCTGCTCACATGATGTCTGTGCGCCGCGGCCTGGGTGTTCGCGGTTTCACTGCCGCGGCAGAGGAGGGGGTTCGGCGTTCTGGTGGAGCGCGCCGCGCAGAACGATGAACTCGGAGAGATTGCTGAACGTGAGGAGGCCGACAAGTTTTCCGTGCTCGAGCACGGGGAAGGTGGGACACGAACTCGCCTGAAGGCGCGGCATGATTTTTTCCAGCGGATCCTCGGGGGAGCAGGTCTCGAACTCGGTGTTCATCGCCGAGCGAACGGGCGTCTGCGGTCCGTCGTCCGACAGCGCCTTGACGAGGCGGTTATAGCTCAAAATCCCGAGGATGGTGCCGTTTTCGACCACGGGAAAATCCTGCTGAAATCCTGCCAGGATATCGTCGATCACGGAGGAGAGCGGTTCAAGCGGTTCGAGGCAGCGGAACCGTGTGATCATGGCGTGGCGGACGGTGAAGCCGGAAAGCGTCGAACGGACCTGCGCCATCGAGGCCTCGGCCTCCGCGCCGAGCCAGACGAACACGCCGATAAAAATCAGGAATGGATTATAGAAGAAACCCGCAAACACGAAACCGAGCGCCATGAACTGGCCGATGCTTGCGGCGACGCGCGTGGCGCGCGCGTAGTCCATCTGTTGCGCGAGAAGCGAACGCAGCACGCGGCCCCCGTCCATGGGGAACGCGGGGAGCATGTTGAACAGGACGAGGTAGGTGTTGACCTTGAGCATCCAGTCCCAGAACCCGCCGCCAATCTGGGGGAAGTCCAGCATGTGCACGCTGCCCTGCAACTGCACGATGACGTACGCGGCGATGGCAAGCACGACGTTCACGGCGGGGCCGGCGATGGCGACCCAGAACTCCTGCCGGGGGTCGTCGGGCATGCGTTCGAGTCGGGCAAGGCCTCCGATGGGGAGCAGGATGATGTCCTTGGTTTGAATGCCGAAACGGCGCGCGGTGAGGCAGTGGCCGAGTTCGTGCAGCAGCACAATCCCGAACAGGACGAGGACCAAGCCGATCCCCAGCACCATGGCGGTGGCGCCGTGCTGCGCGTGCGCCAAACCGATCCACGCGAGCAGAATCAGGAACGTCCAGTGCACGAATACGCCGATGCCGAACACCGTCCCTATTCGCCATGACCACTTCACTGCAAGTCCTCCTTCCTCGAATCCCAAACACGAGGCATTACGCCAACGCCTCGTTCAGCAATTTGTGCACGTCGGAAAAGCGGTGGAGGTAGTCTTCGCGGCCGCGAACGATCACCTCGCGCGCTTCCGTTCGATCGTAGACATGCGTGATCTCGCACACCTGATCGCTCGAGTCCGGCGCCTGTTTATACGTGAGAAAATAATGGCGCAGCCGGTCGATGAGCCGCTTCGGACACTCTGAAATGTCGCGCATCTCGCCGAACGTTTCGTCATCCACCATCACCGCGATGATCTTGTCGTCGGCTTCGTTCCCGTCGATCATGCGCAGCCCGCCGATCGGGATCGCATGCACGAGCACGTTGCTCTTTCGAATCGGCTTTTCCGACAACACGCAGATGTCCAGCGGGTCGCCGTCGCCAATGATATTGGGTCGGCCTGTCTTCTCCGCGCAGAACGCGCCCGACCGCTCCGCGCAGTACGTCTGCGGGACAAAGCCGTACAAGGTCGGGCAGGTGCTCGAAAACTTCTGCGGCCGATCGACCTTCAACAGGCCCGTGTCCTTGTCCAGTTCATACTTCACCGTGTCCGTGGGCGTCATCTCAATATACGCGGTAACGACGTCCGGCGCGCGGTCGCCGATGGCCACCCCGTGCCAGGGGTGCGCCCGAAACAACAGACCCATCAGGACTGACAGAGGTTCGTTCGTACTGCTCATTCGCGGTCCTTTACGTGCTCGTCTCGTGGCGGACTACCCGCCCCATCCTCGCAGACAAATCCACGGGCTAGGCGGGACGGCCCGTTTCCCGCCCCAATTCTACTCTATCGCCGGAATGCGTTGCAGAAATCCGTTCTCGTCGCGCAATGTCGTCCCGCCTTGTGCACCGTCACATCGCGGGCAGCCGGTTGCAGCATGGCTGCGTGACTTTTGCGCATTCCCATCTTTCAATCGATGTTCAGCAGTGACAATTTAGTTTGAAACGGCGCAAAACCTTTTCCCGTCGTTCTTTCGGCGCTCACACTTAACTCGTTACCAAATAAAACGTTAGGGATGCCGCACCCGTTGGCGTAGGGCTTGCTTTACCACATTCGGTTCTAGGGCTGCGCTAAGGGATTGCGAAACCGCCGACAGTACGCTTCCGGCGGAGGAGGGACTGAGCACTCCGATGAGTTACTTAGGGAACGGCGATCTCCGTCAGCAGACCATGCTGATCCTGCAGGAAATGAGCACCGCCTTGCGGTTTCTTGCCACCGAAATCGACGGCGCGCTGCAGCGTAGCGGAGAGGTCGACAAGGAATTGCTCGCCAGAATCGCCCGGACCCTGTCCGCCACCCATCAAGGTCTTCTTGATATCAGCCTCGACTCCGACACCTGACGACCGCGCCCCTATCGAGTCTTCACATCAAGTTGGCGCGCCGCTCGCAACGCGTAAAACTCCGGACTCAAGTTCTCAGCCCTTTCTGCCGATAAACCGAACAAGCAGGGTTCCCACTGCGGACCCACGCTGAGGAGAACGGGTATGGCTGGAATACAGGGCATCGCCGGGCTCGCTGCCCCCGCCAGCACCGCCCCGGCCCCAGACCGGGGCAGCCGCGCCGATGGCCGTCGGGACCCCGAGCCGGGTGACAGCGCGTTGTTCAGTTCGCAGGCGGTGGAAGCCTCGCTTCGCGGAAAGCTGGTCGCCGCATCTTCCGACGATTTCCGTGACAAACGCGTCGAAGAGGCGCGCCGCAGACTCGAGGAGGGCGCGCACCGGGTGCAAACCGTCCTTTTGAAAATCGCCGCTCGGATCAGCCCCTACCTTGAATAATGCGGCCCGACACGGCCGAACACGCGCCCCCGCCCGTTCCGTCCCGTGGGCCCGGTCCGCCCATTCACCCCACCCGAATAACCGCCGGGCTACCGCCGCTCCTTCATGCGCTCCACGTGCTGCCGGAATCCCAACGTCATCAGATGGTTCTCGACCTCCGCGGACGCGTCAAACACCTCCTCGATCGCGGTCGTTCGCAGCGAGGCGTCTTCCGGCCGGGTCGCCATCGCGTTCACGGCGTCCGCGGCGCGTAACAGCGAATGGAGCGCCGAGTTCTTGCTCCGGTGCGACGACATCAATCGGCGCACCCCCGCCACACGGGGCACAAACTCCTGCCTGCACCAAATCGTAAACGCATCGCTCAGCGGCGGCCTCTCTTTTCGTATGCGATCCTGGTACTCGCCCGTAAGCTCCATAAGCCGGTTTGACCATTCCTGGAGTTTCAGGGCGTCGTCGATCTCGGCCTGGCTCACGTGGGGAGGGACGATCCGGTTGCGGGCATACCAATACCCCGCATAGTAGAACACCGTCATGACCACAACGCACGCGCCCAACACTACGCCGAGAAAACGCAGGGTCACCCACAGGCGCGCCGCCATGTTCCGTTTGCGAGGTGTGTCCACGCAATCACGATTCCGACATCAGCGCAATAGTTTCCGCAGGTTGGCGGGCCGGTTCTCCCAGGCCAGCGCGCGCCGATAGTCCGGGTACTGCTTCTCCATGGCGATGAACTCGGGGGTGTGCACGCGCCGTCGCCCCGACTCCCGCTCCTCGATTCCGAGGTGCGCGTGCAGCATCTCGTGAAACACGATGTACCGGACGAAGAACTCGGGCACGAACTCCTGGTCGAGATACGGGTGTATCCGGATCAGATTGTCCTCGACGTAATAGCTGCCGAACCGAATCGAGCGCCGCTTGCCGGGGCGCGGCCGCTTTCCCCACGTGATCGCCGCCGTGATTTTCCCGTCGAAGTGTTCCCTGTTCACTTCGTTGAACAGCTTCGCCAGATCGAAATACCGACCCAACGTGTGCAGGGTCACGTGCCGCTTTTCTTCGTGCCGCATCAAGTGCCGATGCTCTCGAATGAACCGGTTGATCACAGCGCCCGACTTCCGACACCGGGGCCGCTTCACCCACGACGCAATCGCGTGCATCACCGTCGGATCCGCATTCAGAAACATCTTGTGCAGCCGCACTCTCAAGGCCCCGTTGTACGCCGCAGGCCGCAACGACATCACGGTCCGCGTGTTATCGGTCAGCGTAAGGTGCAGGCTGAGGCCCGTCATCGATTCCAGTTCGCGCCGTAGTGCCGTTTCATCACGAAAACCAAATTCCAACTGCATGATGTCCACCTGAAATTGATACCAACCAAGACGCGGTAGTCCAAAGATCGTAGGTGTTACCGGAACTGAATGCAACGCCTTTTCCACCGATCCCCGGGGGAAAATGCAGGACCGGCGGCGCCGCATCTTTGCCCTGCGACGTCGCCGACAAGTTGACTCTTGACGGACCAGCGATCCGCGCTAATCTGGATTTTTCACACCCACGCGCGTTGGAGGATACAACATGGTACAGTGCGCGCCGTTATGCATCGTCGCCGCGCGGCACGGCAGAACAGATGGTGGGTGTGAAAAATCCTTACCCAAATCACTCCCATGCTTTCTCCTGAGCATTTCTCACCAGTCGCGCCCCGTCGACGGGGGCGACTGGTGAGAAATGCGGGCTAAAACCCGTCAAACGGACGGTTGTACCTCCCGAAGGTCCTCGCGCTGTCTATCGTCATCGGGAACCGTGTCGCCGGATACTTCAAAAACTCCACGTGTCCATCCAGATACAACACGTTGCCCCCACCCGGTATGTGCGCGAAATCGTTCGTTGCGGTGGTGATGTGGTCCCACACCACCGGCACATTGCTCGACGCCTCGCTGCTCCTCGTCGGGTCGTTGATGTCCGTTATCATGAAACGCTCGATCCCCAGCTTCAGCCGGTGCATGATGTTTCCGCCGTTGACCTGCGTGCCGGCGTACGTTGGCGAGACCTCAAAACTCTTGTCGCTCGCCGCTCCGTTCGTGGCCACGTTGTACAGGGCAAGCTCGCCCCATGGCGTGTTCAAGAACTCCGCCTCCTCGAACCGGCCGTTGGGCCCCGTTCCCATCGTTCCCTTCAACGGCCCAAGGATGTTCACGTCATCCATGATCAGCCAGCCCGTGTAGTCAAACGGTTCCTTTGTGAGTTCGCAAGGGTCAACCCGTCCGTTGTTGTTGCCCATGCTTCCCTTGTCGTAGCGCGCGATGGGATCGCTCTGCGCAGACCACGATGGGCACCACACGATGTTCACATCGGTCAGATACTCCGGCATCAGCGCGGGTCCGCTGAAGATCATCTCCCGACCCAGCGCGCCGTTGCACCGATAGGTCTGTCGCTGCGGCAGCCTGTCCTTGTGCTCGCCGCCATACATGTGAAAGATGATTCCCAATTGTTTCAGGTTGTTCTGACAGCTCGCGCGCCTTGCGGCTTCGCGCGCCCGCGCCAGGGCGGGCAGCAGGACGCCGGCAAGAATGCCGATGATGGCGATAACCACGAGCAGCTCAATGAGGGTAAATCCGGGGCGACGAGTGAGCATGATACAAGGGCCTCCTAATTGTTGTGTTGAGATGAAAGTTCGGGTTGCGATCCATTACGTCGACGTATGTTCAGCATATAGAACAAATGAAAAGATAGCATAGTTATAAGCAATATGCAAGTCTTTTGTTCTCGTAATTTTTCACCAATCCCATACGCTGATCGAACCCATTCCTGCCCCGGCAGTCCATTCATAACTCGCCTAAATATAATGTCTTAAATACAATACAAACCTACCAGAGCTTCACCCTCGCCCGCGCCCCCTGCCCCGAGACTTTCCCTGTCCGTCCTTCGCTCGCTTCCAGTCGTGCTTCCGGATCCGGTTTCACAACCAGCGCTCCTCGCCCTCCTCGCCCGCATTTCTCACCGGTCGCTCCCGATGACGGGAGCGACCGGTGAGAAATGCTCAGGAGATAGCATAAAAGTCTATCGGGTGAGGATTTTTCACACCAACAGCCCGTTTTACCTGTCGCTGCATAAAGGTATGTGCCGCACGAAGTTGTATCCTTCATGGCCCGCGGGTGTGAAAAATCCGGGCTAGATTCCGCTGATGGATTGTGTTAGGCTCGTGTTATCTAGTGAGGCGAGCC
>BTUX01000004.1:0-47362 GCA_045863315.1 Candidatus Hydrogenedentota bacterium
GCCGCGTCGAAACGTCTCCGCCGGACCAAGCTCCTCGACGCTCCGCATCGCGTCCCATTGCCTGCTGAAATCGGACCCGGCCAGACCTGCGCCTTCCCGTTGCCGAACGTACTCCATATAGGATGGATAGTTTTCCGAGGCCGTCGCGTCTTTGCCGGTTTCTTTGGCGTATGCCGCGCGATACTCCTCAAAAGTCTTCTCGCGGTCGGCCCGAACGACTTGGGACGCCGCACGTTTTCCGGGTTGAATAACCTGGACCGCGAGAATTCCCAGCGCGACCGCGATGGCCGTCGTGCTGGCGTAATACAACATGATCTTGATGCCAATGGATCCGATTTCTTTCGGGCGCGGCAGGCTGGTCACCCCCGCTATGATGGTGGAAAAAATGAGGGGCGCAATAATCATCTTCAAGGCCCCGATAAAGAGGTCCTTGCCAAACAGGTCGAGCCACCAAATCGCCGAGACGAACACGGGTGAATTCTTGTCGCCCCACGCGTTCATCCCAAGACCCACCAGCAAGCCGATGGCCATTCCAAGTAGAATGCGGTAATGTAGGCTTATTCGCGTCACCTTGACCTGCCCCGCCGGGATACCCTGCACGTTTTCCGGCCACAACGGCCTCGATACCGCCAATCTATGTACCATCGACCGCAATTGCAAGGGTTTTCATGATAGGGGCATGTGGTGGCGGATTACCTGCGCAGGCCCACCGGCAGCGCCCGACCAGCAAAATGAGCGCTCCAGGTAGGGTGGACACCGTCTCAGACCCGGCGTCAGGCCTTCTCGCGAGAGAAGTTTCCGAGAAGTACGACCGCATTGAGTCGCGCACAAATTTGCGGATTGATCTCCCCCACCACCGGCTTCCACCCGCCCCGTTTCAGCCGGACTCAGTATGCTACGCGAACCGTCCTCTTCGATTCGCACCACTTCACCCGTACGCGTGTTCAGCAGCGCGAGCACAGGACTAACCCGGATTTTTCACACCCGCGGGCAATGAAGGATACAACTTCGTGCGGCAGATACCTTTATGCAGCGACAGGGAAAACGGGCTGGTGGTGTGAAAAATCCTTACCTGATTGACTTCTATGCTATCTCCTGAGCATTTCTCACCAGTCGCTCCCGTCATCGGGAGCGACTGGTGAGAAGTGCGGGCTAACCGAGGAGGGAACGAGAGACATCTGGTACTGCCCCAGTCCTTGCCCCTCATTATTGTTGAGTGATTTTGCCGTGGCTTCCCTACCTACCAGCCAAGCACCGATCAATGTAGTCAGACGTCCCAGCAGGATTCCGCCGAACAAGTACTTTGCCTGCGATTGCATGAAGTCTTCCTCATAACCTTGAATGGAAAACGTGGGCCAAAGCGGCGAAGGCAAGCGGCGCGCCATTGCGCTAAGGTGTTGTAACCAATGCCAAATAGGTCGGTTACATAAATCGGCCGCATACTGACTCCGGAGTCGTCCGCATCCCGTTTCGTTCATTTTGAGGCGAGAATTTCCAATGTTTGCCGCAGGATCGCATGCTCGGCGCTGACCCCTTGGATTCTCTGTAGCCGATGGCGCAAAATCCCTGGCAGAAAGTCGTGCTCGGATTGGGACGCTTCGGGGAGAATTCGCATGCCCGTTTACTTTCGCCAGAATCAAATCAGCCGGAGGTCCGTGATGCGACTCATGGGAGCGTCGGTACTCGGTGGAGGGTTGCTGCGCGAGGCCACGTCGGATGATCGACCGGTCGTCACCGAGCCGCGCGCCACGTCGGGAGATACAGCCATCGAGCCGGAGTGGGAGCAGCGGCTTAGCATCACGGTTGGTCCCAAGGACGCGGACCTGGTGGGACTGAATGAAAAAACTCTGCAAGCCGCAGTTGACTACATCGCACGGGCGGGCGGCGGCACGGTGCGCGTGCTGCCGGGGACGTATCAGCTCCGCAACTCCGTTTTTTTGCCGTCACGCGTCCACATTCTCGGAAGCGGGCCTGACTCTGTCTTGACAAAGGACCCTTCCGTCGAGACCAAACTGGCGGTCGATTCCGATTGGTACGACCAAGAAATCACCCTTGCAGACGCGGCCGGTTTCGAAGTGGGCGATGGGGTCTGTCTTCGAGGGCGAAATCCGCACGATGGCGGCATGCTGGTGTTGAAGCGAACGCTGGTCGCTCGAAGCGGCAGGCGGTTCAAACTCGACAAACCCCTGCGCGACAACCTGTGGACAAGCGAAGAACCAACGGCGACCACCGTGTACCCCTTGCTCACCGCCGAATACGCATCGGATATTGTCATCGAGAACATCGTTCTCGATGGAAACCGGGAGAACAACGCCCATCTCGACGGGAACTACGGCGGCTGCATCTGGATGCAGGATTGCAGCCGGCTTACCTTTCGCGGGGTGACGGCGCGCAACAACAACGGCGACGGCATCAGTTTCCAAATATGCCATGACGTGGTCATTGAAGATTGTCACTGCCACGGCAATGCGGACTTGGGTATTCATCCCGGGTCGGGGTCCCAGAGGCCCCTCCTGCGCGGGAACCGAATCGAACGGAACAATATCGGAATCTTTTTCTGCTGGGGCGTCAAGTACGGCCTTGCTGAGAAAAACCGCATCGAGGACAATCTCGCGTCAGGTATCTCGATCGGACATCGCGATAACGAGAACCTCGTGCGCGACAATGACATCATTCGAAGCGGACAGGTCGGCATCCTGTTTCGGCCCGAGCGCGGCGAGGGGTATACGGCCCAGCGTAACCGCGTGGAAGGAAACCGAATCCTCGACAGCGGGGGCGACGATGGAATCGGCGTCGACATTCAAGGCGTTACAGCGTCGAATACAATAGCGCGAAATGTAATTCGGGAGACACGTGGACCGGCATCCCGAATCGGTATCCGGATTGGACGAGAGGCCGGGCAGAACGAATTGATTGAGAACGCAATCGAGGGGTTCGCCGTTCCCGTCTCAGACCTCAGGACAGGGTAATGGGTCTGCTTCGAGCCATTGTCTGTATCCTGTTGCCCCCTCTGGCCGTGATCGACAAGGGTTGTGGCTCCATTCTGCTCGTAGTGGTGTTGACCTTTGCCGGGTGGGTCCCAGGAATCATTGCAGCGCTGATTATCTGTACCCGACAAGACGCATGAAGTGAAATGACCCCGAATTGAACAAGCGGCCGATAGGGGTAAGAACGACGGGAATTCATGATCAAACTTGTCATTTTCGATTTCGACGGGCTCATTCTCGATACGGAAACTCCGGACTTTGTATCGTGGCAGGAGATCTATTCCGAACACGGCGTGGAACTGACCCTTGACGCCTGGGCGCACTGCATTGGCGCTCGGGCGGGGGTATTCGACCCGATTGCGCACCTGGCATCCTTGACAGGAATTCACCCGGATCGGGACTCGATTGAGGCCCGCCGCCGCTCGCGTTTTTTTCAACTGGTCGAGGAAGAAACATTGCGGCCCGGCGTTCGGGAGTATCTCGATTCCGCGCCCCGCCTCGGTGTCCAACTCGCCGTGGCGTCAAGTGCCACGCGCGAGTGGGTGGAGGGACACCTGACGCGATTCGGCATCCTGGACCGTTTTGATTGCATCAAGTGCGTCGAGGACGTCGAACACGCCAAGCCGGAACCGGACCTATTCCTGGCGGCGTGCCGCGCGCTCAGGGTGGGGCCGCAGGGGGCGATCGTGCTTGAAGACTCGCCGAACGGCCTGCTGGCCGCGAACCGCGCCGGCATTTTTGCCGTGGCCGTCCCCAACTCGGTCACCGCGTCGCTCCACCTCGGGCATGCGGACCTCACCATTCCTTCGTTGTCGGATTGTCCATTGGGCGATTTGATCGAGCGAGTGAACGAAACCGTCACGAAAAGGCGATGACACCCTTGCCGCTGCAGTGCGATCTATGCAGGGTTTCCGATCAGTGCTATTTCAAGCGATTCAGCACATGCGTCCGATACCGATCGGCGTACGTCTGGTTTTGATTTCGGAGCGAGACGGGGTACTGTTCCATGAGAACCTGCAGGTCCGCTACTCGATTGGCCGTTGCGGGGTGCGAAGACATAAATGCGAGCCGTCGAGGCGCGCCAGACTCGCGCTCGTGTTCTAGCAGCTTGCCCATGAAATCAACCATGGATTCAGGCTTGTAGCCCGCCCGAAAGAGAAAATCCATTCCCATGCGGTCCGCCTCGCGCTCCTGCGCGCGGCTGAAAGTCAGTTCCGTAAAAACCGGCAGGTACTTGGCCGCCAATTGCGCGCTGGTGGCGGAACTGCCGCCGGATATGATATTGGCGATTAATTGATATCCAATGATGCGTGTCGCCCGCTCTCCATAATGGTACGAGGCAACGTGTGCAATTTCGTGCCCCATGACCGACGCGAGTTGCGCCTCGTTGTCGCACATTCGCAACAGGCCCGTATAGACATACATATAGCCGCCCGGCATGGCAAACGCATTGATCGTCTCGTCTTCGTCGATCACCTTGAACTGATACGGAACATCGGTCCGCGGCGAGTGTCGCGCCAACCGCTGCCCGATTTCGCTTACGTACTCCTGAATAACCTTGTCGTCAAGCAGTTTCTCTTCGCGTTCGAGTTGCTCGGCCATCTTCCGCCCCAGTTCCATTTCCTGTTGGGTCGAGATAATGTTGAACTGCTTTCCGCCTTCCGTGGTGAGGCATCCCGTCGAAAGCAACAAAGCCGACGCGAGCAACAGGACGCATGCGTAGCTACGGAGCCTGATGGGTTTGAGTGCAGACATCGGAATCAAGCCTCCTCAAGCCGTTCGATCCGAACCCAGAATCTCGCGCAACGCATCTAGAAACCGTTCGATGTCTGAGTCGGAGCCGACCGATATCCTCAATGCATCCCGCAAGCGGGGCGCGTCGAAATACCGCACAAAGACGGCGCGCGCGCACAGTTGATCGAATATGTCGCGCGCCGTCGGAGAGTCGCGCTTCCAGTGAGCGAGAACAAAATTGGCCTTGGATTCCGGGACGTCAAAGCCGAGCCGGCCGAGCTCCTCGCTCAGTCGCGCGCGGTTCGTGCATATCCGCCGGATACACGAAGCGGTATAGGATTGGTCTTGCAGCGCTGCAACGCCGGCGGACTGTGTGGCCGCATTCAGGTTGTAGGAGTCCTTCGTCTTCATGAATTCGG
The DNA here is from genome assembly GCA_045863315.1 of Candidatus Hydrogenedentota bacterium. Lineage (GTDB taxonomy): Bacteria > Hydrogenedentota > Hydrogenedentia > Hydrogenedentales > SLHB01 > JABWCD01. The sequence continues at coordinate 5,141 of BTUX01000004.1, forward strand.
CTATGATTTCCGGGCGGGCGAACGCCAGTCCCAATCGCAAACCGGCCAGGCTGTACGCTTTGGAAAAGGTCCGCATGACGATTACGTTCTCGAATCGCTTCGGAAAATCGATACAGTTGTCGTCCGCAAAGTCGGCGTAGGCCTCGTCGACCACCACGAGCCCGTCGAACGCTCGGCACAACCGCTCGACCGCGCTGCGCGGCGCGCATACGCCGCTTGGAGCATTCGGCCGGGGAAGAAAACAAATGCGCGCCGGTGTGCGGTAGAAGTCTTCGGTCAATTGAAACTCGCCGTCCAAATCCACACCGACAAACCTGGCGCCGTGCAGGAGCGCCAAGGTCTCATACAAGACATAGGTGGGATAAGGGGAAAGAACGGAGTCACCCGGATCGGCGAAGGTCCGAATGGCGATGGCAAGCAGTTCGTCCATTCCGTTCCCCGCCACGACCCAATCCGCGCTTTCGAACCCGTAATGTTCAGCGGCGACTTCCCGCAGACGCGCAGCGACAGGATCCGGGTACCGGCGGATCGCCTCGGTGCTGGTGGTCTGCACCGCCTCCAAGACTTTGGCCGACGGCGGATAGGGATTCTCGTTCGTGTTCAGCTTGACAATGCCTACACCCTTGGGTTGCTCGCCGGGCACATATCCCTGTACGTTTTTCAGGATTTCACGGCCGAACTTCATCGCCGGATCTCGATGGCGCGCGCATGCGCCTGCAGGCCCTCGGCGTTCGCCAACGCGATGATATCGTCCGCGGCGGCCTTCATCCGCTCGGGCGAGAATGAGATCACGCTAGTCACCTTTCGGAAGTCTTCCGCCGTCAGCGGGGACGAGAACCGGGCGCGGCCTCCCGTGGGCAGTATGTGATTGGGACCCGCGTAATAATCGCCAACGGCGACCGAAGTTTCACCGCCCAATACTGCGCATCCCACGTCGGGGACCTGCTCAAGGACGGCGCGCGGATTCCGAGTCTGGATTGAAAGATGCTCCGGCGCAATCAGCGAGGTGAGTTTCGCCGCCTCCTCTACGTCGCGAACAATGTACGTGCGCCCCTTCGCGGCAAGCGATTTTCGGATAATGCCGGCGCGCGGCAGTGTTTTCAACTCCTCCTCGATCACCAAAACGACCTGCCGCACGAGCGTCGAGGACGTTGTCACCAGCATGGGTCGGGCTTCCTCATCGTGTTCGGCCTGTGCGAGCAGTTCAATCGCGACCCGGCGCGGTTCGGCTTGCTCATCTGCAATGACCACCACCTCCGACGGGCCGGCTTCCTTGTCGATATCGCAAACGGTCGATACCAGCCGCTTGGCAAGCGTCACGTAGATGTTGCCCGGCCCCGCGATCTTCAGCACCGGCGGAATCGTTTCCGTTCCATAGGCCAAGGCGGCAATCGCCTGTGCGCCGCCGATACGAAACACGCGGGTGGCGCCGGCGATGCAGGCCGCGGTCAGCACCAATGGATGGATGCTGCCGTTGTACGATGGCGGGGAGACCATGACAATCGCACCTACCCCGGCCACGCGCGCCGGGACGATATTCATCAGCACCGACGAAGGGTAGAAGGCGGTTCCTCCCGGGACGTATAGGCCCACACTCCGAATCGCCGTAATGCGTTGCCCCAGCACGGAACCGTCCGGCGCAACGTCCTCCCAGGACTGCCGAAGGTTCTTTTTATGGAAGTGCAGGATATTCGCATGGGCACGTTCCAGGGCCTCACGAATAGGCTGCTCAACCGTACTCCGAGCCGTGAGGATTTCGTCCCCTGTGAGTTCGAATCGTTCCGGCGAGAGCACCACACCATCGAACCGCTCCGTGAATTCGGAAACCGCGGCGTCCCCGCGCTCTCGCACGGCGTCGATGATGGATTGAACGGCGGTCAGTTTGTCCGTCAGCGATGCGCTGTCGGGTCCGCCCGCGCCCCGGCAGATATCGAGCGCAACTGCGTCGAATTCGGCCTGGGATTTAATCTCGATGATCTGCATCATGACATGTCGAAGTGAAATACACCCGTTCCCATGGCGCCCGGCGATACACCGCCATCTATCGGGAACTCATGCACATCGGGCTTGCTCATTCCCTACTCATTGACGCGCTCGATATCCGCGCCCAAGCTGGCAAGTCGCTCCTCAATGCGCTCGTAGCCGCGATCCACGTGATACACACGAGAAATCGATGTCTCGCCTTTGGTCGCCGCTAGCCCCGCCACGACGAGCGCGGCGCTCGCGCGCAAGTCAGAGGCCATGACCGGAGCACCGCTAAGCGCCGACACCCCCTTGACAATGGCCGAATTGCCGTCGAGCGTAATCGAGGCACCCATGCGTATCAATTCCGCGACCTGCATGAACCGGTTCTCAAACACGGATTCGCGTATCACGCTGGTGCCCTGGGAAATGCAAAGCATGGACATCATTTGCGCTTGAAGGTCCGTCGGAAATCCGGGGAAAGGCTGGGTTGTGAAGTCCGTGGCGCGAAGTTCGTTTGCCGCGCGGGCGCGAATCCGTTGGGCTTGCACATCGACCTCGGCGCCCACCTCGCGAAGCTTGTTCAGAAAGGTGGGCAAATGACCGGGATTTGCGTCCAACACGGTGACGTCTCCATGGGTGGCGAGTGCCGCGATCAGGAAGGTCCCCGCCTCGATGCGATCCGGAATGACGGTGTGTTCGGTACCGCCCAACGAATCGACCCCGACCACGGTAATCATGTCGGTACCCGCGCCCGAGATTTGCGCGCCCATGGAATTGAGGAAATGCGCCAGATCGACTATTTCCGGTTCGCGAGCGACGTTGCTCAGGCGAGTCACACCCTTTGCGCGGGTCGCTGCCATCATGATGTTTTCGGTGGCGCCCACGCTGGGAAAATCCAGTGCAAAATCAACTCCGCTAAGCTGGCCCTTCGCGATGACATACCCCTCCTCGATGGCGATGGAGGCGCCAAGGGCCTCGAGCCCCTTGAGATGGATATCGACCGGACGGGTGCCGATTGCGCAACCGCCGGGCAGGGAAACCCGCGCGCAGCCGAAACGGGCCAGCAGGGGGCCCAGCACGAAAAACGAAGCACGCATCTTGCGGACGAGTTCGTAGGGGGCGACGTAGTTCTCAATCGCAGACGCGTCGATGGTCATATAGCGCCCGGTGAACTCAATCCGAACGCCAAATGACGACAAAAGCTTGTCCATGGTGAATACATCATGCAGACACGGGACGTTGTGGAGGGTACAGGCCTGTTCGGCCAGGATTGAGGCCGCCATGAGCGGCAGGGCAGCATTCTTGGCGCCGCGCACGTGCACCGAACCGTGCAAGGGGCGGCCCCCTCGAATCAGTATTTTGTCCATGCCGGTCGTGTTCCCAACGGACGATGCCGATTCTTCGCTCGTGGCCCGCCGGCCGACGCTATTGCTGAGAGGGCGACGGCTGCGGGCTGCTTCCCTCGACCGAGGATTCGGCGGTTGGCGGGCTCCCGGTCGCTTCGGCAACGCCGGAGGCCGCCGTTTCGGCCGGTATTTCCGTAATCTCCGCCGGCACACCCAGTTCAGCAGGGGCCGTCGCAAGTGGCGGGGTCCCACCCGTCGCCTGCGGGCCGAATAACTGGTCGAGCGCGTTCGACTGCCCCTCCTCCGCCGTTTCGACCACTTGGGCCGGGGCAGTTCCTTCAATTATCTTGCCGACGAGCAACGACATGCTCAGTGAAAAGAACATGAACAGCCCGGCCATGATGTAGGTGAGCCGGACCGGAAGGCTCTTGCGCGCGCGGGGTCCAAACACAGTCTCAGAACCAGCCCCGACGCCAAAGGCCCCGGCAAAGCCCGTCCCCTTACCCTTCTGCAGGAGGACGATTACGATCAATCCGACGCAGCACACCACGTATACGGGGAGGATAATCCACCACAGTGTGTACCACGAAAAAATGGCGTCAAACATGAACCCTACTCCTCCTAAACAGAAGCGTGAACTATGGCCGCAAAGCTGTCGGCCGCCAGCGAGGCGCCGCCGACGAGCGAACCGTCAACGTCCGGCTGATCCATCAATTCCCGGGCGTTGTCGGGCTTCACGCTGCCACCATATTGAATCCGTACCGAATCCGCCACAGTTCCCCCGAACAGTCGCCGCACAAGGCCCCGAACAAATGCGTGGGCGTCCTGGGCCTGTTCGGGAGTGGCCGTTACACCGGTCCCAATGGCCCAGACGGGCTCGTACGCGATCGACAACCCCTCGAATTCAGCGGCGCCGAGCCCTTCCAGCCCTTTTGAGACCTGCCGGGTCAGAACCTCGTTCATCTGACCGCCGTTCCTCTCCTCAAGGGTTTCGCCGACGCAAAACATGACCTTGAGTCCCGCGGCGCGTGCAAATCCCACTTTCTCGTTCAGGAACTCATCCGACTCCTTAAAGTATTGACGCCGCTCGCTGTGACCGATAATGGTCCACGAACAGCCCACGTCAAGCAGCATTTGCGGCGAGATCTCCCCCGTATACGCGCCACTCTCCTTCACGTAGCAGTTCTGCGCGCCGACCTGAATACTCGAACCCTTGACGGCCTCGGCCACCGCCTGCAACGCGGTAAAGGTCGGGCAAATCACGATCTCCGCACCCGACACACCACCCGCCAGTTCCACCAACCGCTTCGCGGTGTCAACCGCCTTTCCAACGAGGTGATTCATTTTCCAATTTCCGGCAACCAACGGAGTTCGGGACATGGCGCTCCAATTCTGCGTTAAACCCCAGAATTATGGGGAGTTAGGGACTATGCGGCGGAAAACGAAAGGTTAACACATGGCGGTATCCGGAAGCAAACCGGCAGCCGCGCGTTGTCGCGACTCGTTGATAATTTCCCCTTTTTAACTCGTTAGAAATGCCCCCTTGGCATGACAGTCCTATGGTGGCGCCATAGTGCTGCCGCTCCGAAGGTGCTAGCCCGCATTTCTCACCAGTCGCTCCCGATGACGGGAGCGACTGGTGAGAAATGCTCAGGAGATAGCCTAGAAGTCAATCGGGCGAGGATTTTTCACACCAACAGCTCGTTTTCCCCATCGCTGCATAAAGGTATCTGCCGCACGAAGTGGTATCCTTCATTGCCCGCGGGTGTGAAGAATCCGGGCTGGAAGAACTAATCCACCGATCGCTCACAGCGCACGGACGGAATGGAGTGAAGTGCGGGTTGTTGGGGTCACCGCGGCGAGGCCTACCGGCGAAAGCGACCCCAGGACAGAAGAGGTTTCAGTGGGCGCTTCCGAGTGAAAATTGGGAACGAAATGAACTGAGGATAGAGCGCGACGACGGAACGCAAGCATCGGGTGAAGTCCCACTGTGCCGAAGACTCTACAGAAGATAATGCGTAACGGTCGCACGTGGACCGTGCAGCAAATCACTTGGGACGAAGCTGAAGAGGAAGATTTCCAGTTCTGGTACAACATGTCCCCCGCTGACCGGGTGAAAGCCACCGACGAAGCACTTGAGCTCTGCCTTGGAATTCGAGGTCTGAATGGCGTTCCCAGACTACGAAGAGTTCATCGCATCGTTAAACGCAAGCGGCGTTCGGTATCTGTCGGTATCTGATCGTGGGGGCGCACGCGTTGGCAGAGCACGCGCGGACGCAAGACCTGGCGGATGTACAGCGACGGCATCGCGCGTTAAGGGAAATGAACAAACGCAAGTCCCCCACGAAGGGTAAGAAGAAGAAAGACTAATCTGCGGACACGTCAGGAGTTCAGTTCATGCAATCGTTTGTGACCTTAACAGGAATCGTCGCGCCCTTGGAGGCGCTGAACGTGGATACGGACCAAATCATCCCGAAGCAATTCTTGAAGCGCATCGGCCGGACGGGGTTTGACGACGCGCTGTTTTACGACTGGCGCTTCAACGCGGACGGGTCGCTCAATCCGGATTTCGAGATGAACGCGCCGCGCTACAACGGCGCGAGTATCCTGCTGACAAAAGACAATTTCGGGTGCGGGTCCTCGCGCGAGCACGCGCCATGGGCCTTGTTGGATTACGGGATTCGCTGCATCCTGGCGCCGTCGTTCGCGGACATCTTCTACAACAACTGCTTCAATAACGGCATGCTGCCGATCGTGGTCGAGGGCGGCGTGATCGAGCAATTGTTCGAGGAGGTACGCGCGACAGAGGGTTATCGACTGACCGTCGACCTGCCGGCGCAGACGATTCTCAAGCCTGACGGGTCTTCCATTTCGTTTGCGATCGATCCGTTCAAGAAAGAGTGTCTGTTGAACGGCTGGGACACGATCGGGTTGACGCTGCGGCACGAGGACCGGATTACGGAATACGAGCGGGCGAGGGGAATCGTCTAGTAGTTTGTCGGACTTGGCATCGGACAAATGTGTAAGTCGTTATGTATCGATGCTCGTCGCTAGGCGATCCAAAATAGAGCGCCATTGCTATGATTAGACTTACGAGCAAAGCCCGACAAACTGCCAGCCCGCATTTCTCACCAGTCGCTCCCGATGACGGGAGCGACTGGTGAGAAATGCTCAGGAGATAGCATAGAAGTCAATCGGGTGACGATTTTTCACACCAACAGCCTGTTTTCCCTGTCGCTGCATAAAGGTATGTGCCGCACGAAGTTGTATCCTTCATTGCCCGCGGGTGTGATAAATCCGGGCTAGCGATCGATTGGCCGTTGGACCGGCGGCCGCCGTTCGCGTAGTCGCTTTGAAGCCGGGTCCGTTACTTCACACCCCTCGTCCCTCCATGCTAATCTGAAACCCGGTGGCAATGGAGGGTTGGGTCATGAAAACAATCACACGTGCCGTTTGTCTAGGGACGTTTGTGCCGATGGCGTGCCTTGCCGGCGCGCACGGTCCAAACTCGACCGTTCAGAATCCCGACGTTCCGATCTTCGACGATCTGGGAAACCACCATCGGCCGATTACGACGAACTCGGAAAAAGCGCAGGCGTATTTTGATCAAGGCCTGCGACTTATTTACGGATTCAACCACGAAGAAGCGGTGCTTGCCTTCAAGGAGGGGCTGAAGCACGACCCGGCCTGCGCGATGCTGCATTGGGGAATCGCCGCGGCAAAAGGCCCGAACTACAATCTCGGCATGGACGAGGCGATGCGGAAGGCGAGCTACGAATCGAGCCGCAAGGCGCTGGAACTTCAAAGCGGCGCGACCGAAAAGGAGCGCGAACTGATTCACGCCATGGCGCTGCGCTACGTCGAGGATTCCCATGCGGAACGCAGACCCCTCGACGAAGCCTATTCCGCGGCGATGCGCAAGCTCGCGACGACGTATCCCGACGATGACGACATACTGACGCTCTACGCCGAGTCGCTCATGAACCTGCGTCCGTGGCAGTTGTGGACGCGCGACGGCAAACCGGAACCGGGAACACCGGACATCCTCAAGGCGTTGGAGACGGTGCTCGAGCGCAACCCGAACCACCCCGGCGCGAACCACTTCTACATTCATGCGACCGAGGCGTCGTTAAACCCCGAGAAGGCGCTGCCGAGCGCGGACCGCCTCGGCGCGCTCATGCCCGGCGCGGGGCACATGGTGCACATGCCGGCGCACGTCTACATCCGGGTCGGGCAATATGAGAAGGCCATTGACGTGAACGTGCTGGCGGCGGATGTCGACCGCGCCTATATCAAATTCCGGAACCCGCAGAACAGCCCCTATCCCGTGATGTACTTTTCTCATAACATCCATTTCATCTGGGCTTGCGCCGCCATTGAAGGACGGAGCAAACTGGCGTTGAGCGCCGCGCGCGACCTGGATGCGGTGGTGCCCCACGGTCTCGTTCGCCAAATGCCCATGGCGGAGTTCGGACCGCCCACCCCGTATTTTGCGTTAGTTCGTTTTGGACGATGGAAGGAAATGTTGGCGGAACCCGAGCCGTCAGAGGGGCTCGACTTCACGAAAGGGATGTGGCATTACGGCCGGGGTATGGCCTTCGGTGGTCTCAAGAAGCTCGACGAGGCGGAAAGAGAAGCCGCGGCGCTCGCCGAGATTCGCGACGCCACGCCCGAGGACCAGCCGGTGAACCTGAACACCGCGAAGTCATTGTTGAGTATTGCGCACTCGGTGTTGTCCGGCGACATCGAGAGGCGGCGCGGCAATCTGAACATCGCCATTCACCATTTTGAGAAGGCGGTTGAGTTGAACGACAGACAGAACTACGAAGAACCGCCGACGTGGTATCAACCCGCTCGACAGTTCCTGGGTGCAGCGCTTCTCGAGGCGAACCGGCCGGCGGATGCCGAAGCGGTCTATCGCGAAGACCTGCGCCGCAATCCCAAGAACGGTTGGTCGCTGTTCGGGCTGATGCAGAGTTTGCAGGCGCAGAAAAAACGCGCCGAGGCCAACGAGGTCAAGAAAGCCTTCAAAGAAGCGTGGGCGCGCGCGGACGTGCGCCTGAAAGCATCCCGGTTCTGAACTCCATTGCACGGCCGCTCCCAATCGGTCGTTCGTCCGCTCAGGCGCGTCGGGCCGCCACTCGGGTGCGGTTGTCGGGGCGAATGAATGTGCTCGAATCCCGCGCTTGATACTGATACCGCGGCCCGGTGCTCTATAATGCACCGATGCGCAGGTGCGGCTGCGTGCGAGACGGTCTGCTCCTTGACCCTGCAGTGCGCGCCTCGCGCTGGGAGTCCGGCATGCTAATCGAGATCGAGCGACAACTCGAAGGGCCGACGATTCCTACAGTCGAACTCGAGTCCTACGGACGAAAGGCGTGTCAACTACCGAACCGCACGCTTGCCTGCACCTATGCATTGGGGACGGATCCCGATGGGCGCTGGGCCGTATTCCGTGAGCCCGCGCCTGCCTCCAGGCTTGAGCTCGATGACCTGCGGCGCCGCAATCTCAGTGTCTCCGACTCTTGTTCGATCGCGGTGTCCCTCGCGGATGCGCTTGCCGCCCTGCACGATGCCCGCCTTCGCGGCTGCCGCGCCTTTCACTTCGACGGGTCTGCGCATCTGACGACCGGCAACGAGGATTCCGAATTGCATCTGCTTGTCCGTGTCCCCACGCCCGACGACGTGTTTGCATCATGGACCGCCTCCTGTGAAGCCGCGGTTTTTCCTGCCGACGATTCGTACCGTATCGGCCTGCTGGTCGCCGAACTCTTGTCCATGCCTGATGCGCCCGACGCCGCTAACGAATCCGAGCGGACCCTGCTCGCATTCAATCTCAAAGCGCGCCGGATTGCGCGCACGGATGTGCCCGACGAGTTGGCTGCCGGTGTGCAACGCGCCCTCGCGTCGGATCCGGACCTAAGGCCGTCATTGGGCGAGTGGTCGTCGCTACTCAGGCGTCTCGGCGGCGCCGTGCTTCCCAAGCCGGATGAGCGACCCGAGCGGGCATCGGAACGGCGCGGCGAACTGCTCATCTTCCGCACGGTGGTGAGCAAGTTGGATCGCCCCTTGGCCGCGCGCGTGGTCGAGCCGATTTTATCGTCGGACTCGTATTCCATTGATATTTGCTTATGGGAGAATCGTCGCGCGAGGGGATCCGGGGCCATACTCGACCCACATCAGTTTGCCGGCAGTCCGCCGCCAGTGCATAGCGCCTTGTCCGAGACGAGCTTCGATACAGCACCCGACTCCCTGCCTTCGTCGGTTCCCCGAAAGGACGACGCCCCAATCCGGCCGGCTTCGACGGCGCTTCCGATAGTTGAGCTCCTGACGCCGCCAACTATTGACCGTTCGTTTGAACCGTTCGCCTCGCCGTTTGACAGGGTTCCCGTGACAGCGCCGCGGGTCGCGGATGCAAAGGAGGAGGGACCGCCTCCGCCTTCGATTCCCGAGTTTCCGCCCTCGCTCGATTTGCCGGACGACGATGCGCCGCTGTCGCAGGCCCCGCCCGGTGATATCGATGATCTCGCGCAATCGATGCAGGATTGGCGTACACCAGTCGCCATGCCGGGCACGCCGCGCGCGGGCAGGCGACGCCACGGGCATATCACCCGTTGGGGTACCTTGGTGGCGGCAGCGCTCGTTCTCATCGCCGCATCACTCATGTATCGTCAGGCCGGCGGTGGAACCGAGCAGGACGGTGGCGCGGTTGCCCCTGCTGCCACAAGCCGGGGAGCAGCGGCAGTTCCCTCCGGCGAGGATCATTTTCCGACGCCGCCTTACGACAAGAATTCCAACCAGGGGGAAACCGCATCGCTCGCAGCGGCTGGATCCGATGCCGGCCCAGGGTTGCGCCCGCCGGATCAAGAATCGAAGTCCTCGGAATCCCGCAGGCTCCTTTTTCCCGAAACCCGGTCAATTGGTCTGGTGTTCGTTCGTCCGGCCGATTCCCGAGACGCGCGCGACTGGAAGAAGTGGTCCGACGCAAGAGGCGAAGTCCTCGTGAACCCGGGCGTCGGCGTCCTGCTTGTGGTGGATACCGCTGACTTGTCTGCGCTCGAGCGGCTTGACCCGAATGCGATCGACGCGCTTCAGATCAACAACCCCACGATTTCCGACGTGGATACCGACTACATCCGGCGTTTCACTTCGCTCAAGGCCCTCGACATTCGAAACACGAAGATCTCAATCGGCATGGCGTCGAAGCTCGAATCGTCACTGCCCGGCTGCGTGGTGTTGAAATGATTGCAGGCTCCATCCAACCGAACGCGAGGGGTGATGACCGGGGGCAAAGGACGCCGGCAGTGGTGGGTCATCGGCGGCCTCTCGGTCCTTGCGTTTGCGCTCGGATACGAAGGCTTCCGGATCCACGGCCAAGCCGCCGATCGAGGCATTCGGAATGATGCGCCCGGTCAACACGAGAAAGGTCCTGCTCAAGGACGACCTGGATACGTTCGCCCGCGCGATTCACCAAGACTTTGTGAAGAAGCGCTCCGCTGATGACCGCCCGGCCGCGGACCCCTCGATGGCCCCTTGGGAAAGCCTCGACCCCGGCTTCAAGCACTCCAACCGGCAACAGGCCGACCACATCGCGTTCAAGTTGCGCGCGGTCGGATGCCATTCGGGACCCAAAGGCCGCGGCGGGAATTCTCCGCGGAGATTACCCTCGACGAGGGTCTTGCGCGCATGGAACACGACCGGTGGAACGCGGATCGCTTTGGCCCCGACAAACAGTGGGCGGCTTACTCGTGTGCAATGACATATGTGCCGGGTTCGGTAACGAACAACGGCTTGAGCGCCGCTGTTTGAATAGGCGCGGACACTCCCGACGCGCGCTCTTTCCAGAACGCCGCCCACTCGTCGGCCGTCTTGTACTCGACTTGCGCCTCGTCGGTGCTCCACAACCTTGAAAGCGCCGCCATGCAGGCATTGACCACCCGCTGATTGGTGTCGGCCAGTCCCTCAAGAAGGGCCGGAGTCGCGCGTTTGTCGCGCGCCTCCGCAAGTGCCGCCGCCGCGGTCACGCGGACCTCCACGTCCTCGTCGACCAACCCTCGAGCAATCGTCTCAAGCGAACCGTATTCCCTCACCCTTCCGATGATCGCGATCGCGGCAGCGCGGTTTCCTGCTACCTTGTCGGTCGTGCAGTCCAACACAATCGGTTTGGTCGCAGTCTTGTCGATCTGGACCATAACCTCGAGCACCCCCGGCAGCAAACGCGCCCCAAACCCGCCGCGAGACTCGTTCAGGAACCGGTAAACATCGACCTTCTGCTGCATGGATACCAATTGCTTAATGACGTTCTTGCGCTCCAAGGAGTCTTCCTGCGCCAGTCGATCCACCAGTCCCAGTATCTCCTCGCGCTGCCTGGCGGTCAAGCCGGTCCGCTTCTCCAACTCCCGTTCGTGTTCCAGCGCGATAGGGTGGAATGCCGAGTAATCGTATGTGCCTTTCTTCTCGTTCTTCTCGATGCGATCGATTTCGTCGTTCTGGAAAACGATTCGGCCGTTACCCGACTCCAGCGCCACCGCGTGCTCGTTTATCCGAACCACCTTCCCGTCTAGCGCGGGCCCGTTCTTGACAAAGAGCGTGTCTGCATTCGCCCCCGCGCCGAACATACTGACTGCAATCCCAATCGCAATACCACGCTTCATGACGTTGTCCTTTCGCATAACTCTATTCGTCATCACAAGCCGGCCCAATTAAGCGCTGGGGTTGGCGCTTCCCGTCTCGGGCCGGTACACCAACCGGCGGAATTGCACCCGAGTTGTATCTTCGACCCGCAGGAAGCTCGCCACGCGCTGATCGTAATACAGCTTCAATGCGTCGCGTGGGTTGCTGAAGTCGGGCCCCGGCACCAGCACGCCCAGATCCGCCGACACCACGCTTCCTCGAATGGTCATTTGCCCCCGCGCATTCGACTTATGACGACCGCTGCTGCGCGTCAACGCAAATATGCTGTTGTTCGAGTACAACAAACCATCAAACTGGAACGGGCGTCCGCTCGAAGGTCTCGTCATCTCATCCGCATACCAGAAATTCCGAAGCTGGCCCTCGGACACCCATTGGTTCAGCGGGCTTAGATCGTGTATGGCCGCGTTCGACAGGTTTGAAATGGTCACCACCCCGGATTCGTTGTACTTCACCGTATGCTCGTCGGTTGACGTATACCGGTACACCGGCTGGGACGGACGGAGCCGGTAGTAACGCGGCCGATAGCCGGGGTCGGCCTGCGCCTTTTCGTATTCGCGCTTGTTGAACAACATAAGTTCGGAGGTTGTAAAACTGAGCTGAGGCTGACTTCCCTGCGCCCAGCCTGCATCGACCACGCCACTGTCGAAATAGCCAATCTGCACGGTCTGGTTTGGCTGCCCGCTCTTCGTTACGGTGGCCGACTTGTTCGGCGTTCGCATATCGATGAATCCGCCGGCCGGATATTTCGACGTGTCCGCGGTGTGCTGCTTGCCGCGAATGGTCAGGTAATCGCCCAGCATGATGCTTCCGCCGGCCGTCAGTGCGAACCCATTCCTCGTCCCGTCAGCGGCGACGCCAAACTCGCCCGGCGCATCCGCATACGTCACATCGCCAATGACGTAGACATTCCCTTTGGTGTAGATCTGTCCCCAGCCTTTTACCTTTCCTTTGATTATGAGATCGCCGTTCACCGCCACTTTGCGGTCAATCACGATGGGATCGCTGTCCGTTCCGATCAGAATGAGGTTTCCGTCGTACGAACCGTCCTGCTGCAGCGAAGTCAACGCGCTGTTCGATGCCGTCGGCAAAGAGGAACCGGAATAGGTAGAGCCGTGCGGCACGCCATACGCCACGCCCGCTGTTACGGAGCCGCCGATCAAACTCGGATCGAGTTGAAACGTCACGCTCCCGTTCGCGCTGTTAATCACGCGCTCGAATTCCTGATCGCTCACATATTTATCTCCGTCATCGTCGGGAAACGGCGCCGGAAAACCGGTCGGCAGGGTACCGTCCGTCATGAGTGACTCGTCCGTCGGATAGTTGAGATACAGGTTCGCAAACTGCTGCAGGTTCCCGTGGATGTCGGTTCCGGCGTTCTGAAGGCTCGCCACCGTCAGTCCACCGCTGCTGTCCTGCGTAATTTTCCCGTTCGACGAATTGAAGTGAAACGCCTTGAAGGTCGAGCTGGCCAACGCCGACCCGCTCAGCTGAGACCAAGCTTGGTTGTACACCGTGCCGCGGCTGTACGTCGTGCCCGCGAACCGCGTCCGGATGTCCTCGTTGGTTCGAACCATCAACGATTCGATCGCCGCAACCTTCACGCGGTCAAATGACCCGTACAACTGCGGATTCGAATTCCGAAAAAGATCGAGCGAATTGACCTCGGCGTGACACAATATGCAGTTTATGTTGTTCGCCAGAATCCCAAACTCAAATCCCTGAAACAACTCTCCCGCGATGCGAACCGTCTGCACCGCGCTCGCAGTCCGCTGCCCGACACGCGCTGTCACACGGATGGTCATGGTGCTCCCGGTAAGGTCGTCGTTGCGCATCACATTGACACGCTCGACACGCTCCCCCGATGCCAACGTGAAATTGTCGTCCGGCGCAATCAGATCGACGCCTGCGGGGTTCGACTCGAAAGCCCCGTCGCCGTTCGAATCGAATTCGCCGTTGTCCATCGTCCCGTTGCCGTTCAAATCTTCGTTGTTGTTGACAAAACTGTCCGCAAACAGGAAGTACGACGCGAGGTTGCCCGTCGTGTTGCCGTTGCCTGTGATGTACTGGTTCCAAATCCGCTCGATGGCGAAATCCACGCCCGCCTTGAGCGCCTCGTCGAGCCGGGCCTGATTGATCGATTCGTCAGTCCGGATTTTGGCGGTCTGGACCCGATTCGCGACAACCGCAACGGCGCCCAAAATGACGAGTGCGGCAAGTATGGCGAGCATCAGGGCCATGCCCTCCTGACCTTGCTTTCTCTGCTTCATGGCGACACCCTCCAAGTGACGGTGCACAGTACCGTGTCCCTTAGTTCTGTAGGTAGACATCATGCGAAACTGTGGCCGACACCGGATTGCTCCGGCGCATCCCCAGAAACTTTTGCGACGTCAACGTAATCGTGACGACGTCTCCGTTGCGCGCAAACTGCGCATTGGTTAGGTCGTTTGCCCCGGCGACCGGCGTCTCCTCCCCGGGATCCGTGGTGGTGCCGTTGCCATTCCTATCCTGAATCCGGACAATCCGGCGCGTCAGCGCTCCGTCCCCGTCCGCGTCCTCTCCATTGTCCAATCGGCCGTTACCGTTACTGTCCTCGTTCACGTACCGAAAACGGATGGGTTGGCTCCATCGAAAACCCGTGCCGTCCGTCGGCGTCTGAAAGACGATCTCGACCGGACTGTTCGGCGCGGGGTTCAAATTGATCGTCACCTGCTCCAGCGGCGGCGACAGCGAATCATCGGTCGCCTTCGACGCCAGTTGGAGCTCGCGCGTCATCGCCGAAATCGCGTCCCGAATGTTAGACTGGACCTCCTCTTTCGATTGCGAAGAGGACATGGCCAACGTCGACGACTCCAGCGCCGTCATTCCCAGCATGCTAATGATCGCGATGATCCCCAGCGCGATCATGAGCTCAAGCATGGTGAAGCCTCTCGATTCCATGGGGTTTATCCCTATGTGTTGGACAGCATGCTCGTAACACTGACCGCTATCGGTCTGCCGCGAAGATCGTTCCACTGGCTGCGTACGGTGACTTCCAGCGGATTCGCCCCGGGATCCGTATAGTCCACCGTGATGGTTTCTCCCGGTAAGCTTCCTGCCCCGTTGATTACTTGACCGTCGGGCCACTGCGCCACCAACGCGTCCGGGAAATTCTCCTGGTTGGCGTCCCGGAAATCGCGCATGGCGCTTAGCACCGTCGTGCAGTTGCGTATCGCGGTGTGTCGCTGGTTCTGAACATCGAGCGCGACGTAATAGGAAACCAACGATTGCGCGGTCGCGCCCAGCACGATGGAAAACACGGCCATCGCAACGCACAGTTCGAGAAGCGTCAATCCCTCGGAGTTACGGCATCTTCGAGACGGCATATGCCACTCTCCTCTTCGGTGCCCGTCTGGTTTTCGTCGGAATTCCATTCCTGACAGGTCAATTATTGACAAATCACGATCCACACACTCGGATCCTCTGCCATTGAAGCTATCAATAACTATCAGGCGCATTATAACATGAACACCGCAAAAAAGGCAAATACCAAATATCAAGTCTATAATAGTGTTTTTATTGATTTAATATACACTTGATGTAGCGCATTTATATAAAAACTTTATATAATTGTTTTTCGTATTTATCGGATGGCGACGCGGGCAAGGTTTCAAGGCTCGAGTTCGCCCTGTGTGAGTTGGAGAAACCCGAAAACCCTAGCAGTTTGTCGGACTTTGCTCGTAAGTCTAATCATAGCAATGGCGCTCTATTTTGGATCGCCTAGCCCGGATTCTTCACACCCGCGGAATTGGAGGTTACAACCTCTACAACCCTTTCAGTATCCTGAGTGAAAAATGCGACGTACGTTGGCGCCGGCGACGGCGAAGACCGGGGAGACCCCGATGGTTCAGTGCGCCACGAAAAGTGCGTTGCGAAATACGGGCTAATCCCCGTTCCGTGCCCGCGTCGGTGGAAAGGGCCGCTTCCCCTGGGTAGGATCGGTTGGCAATGTCAATCTACGTCCGTCAGGGCGTTGGGGAGGAATGGGCGCTGTGGGAACAATGGACATCTACACACTGATTTACCTGCTGCAATTGTTTCAGCCCATCCTCGGCGGCATCGGGACAGGCGTCGGCGTGGTGTTGCAGCTCGTCCTTCTGTTGTTGGACCTGGGGACCTTTTTCCTCGGCTTCGTATAGTTCGCGGTTACGGACCAAGCCCCGCTCCCGTCGCGGGGGGGCGAGTGCGTCAGGGTTCGAACTCGGGCTCCTCGCCCTCGTCCGAGTCTTCGCCGCCGCCGAGGATGGACATGTCTTGCGACGCCATCTTCATCACGGATTCGGTCGCGAAAATCGGGGCTTCGGTGCGGCAGGCGATTGCAATGCCGTCGCTGGGCCGCGTATCCACGCGAATGACCTGATCGACTTGTCCGCTCGACGCCTTCTGCTCGACGTTGAGGTACGCGAAAAACGTCTCGTTCTCGAGTTTGTAGATCGTCACGGACTGGATGGTGCCGCGCAGTCCGGCCAACAAATTGCAAATGAGGTCGTGCGTCATCGGGCGCCCGAAATCCTTGTGCACCAGCCCCGCGTGAATCGCCTCCGCCTCGAACATGCCGACCACGATGGGGAGTACCCGGTCCTCGTGCCGCAGCAGCACGACGGGTTGATGATGGCTGTCCATGCTGACGCCCATGATTTCGAGTTGCATCATGACCGAACTCTCCTTGGCCCTTGATAATATACGGTCTGAACGCCAATGTCGATTGCAAGCAAGGCCGAGGCCCGCACTCCGTCATGCGCGCTGCACTCTTGCGGCGATTCGACACCGTGGTGGGATATGACAGTCTCGCGCCAAAACCGCGTCTCCCGGCGCCAGGACCGGTTGCAAAATGTCGGACCGATGTTTACTATGACCTTGCGTTTCTCGGCGCAACGTGGGATGCAGCAGGAGGGTACGAGCGGTGCGAGTCAGCGGTGACGAACGGCGTCGATATGCCCGCAGCCGGCGCGGCTTTCCGGCGATTGTCGACAACGGCGGTCCGGGCGTCCTCAACCACATCGACAATATCAGCGCGAACGGCGTTTTGTGCCACACCGTCAAACCCATCCCCCTGATGACCAAGATGAGCATCGCCCTCGAGTTGCCCAAGCCTCGAAACCGGCGAATCGAATGCGAAGGCATTGTGGTGCGCTGCGACCCGCACGATCAGGGCGATGATCACTTCAAGGTCGCCATCCTCTATACCCGCATCACGGAGGAGGACCGCGACGCCATCCACGATTTCGTCGAGCACGACCTCTCATTCCAAGAATCGGACTGATGACGCGCGAATACCGCGTCGCTTCATCGACCCGCTGGTCCCAAACGTCCCTGGATCACGCGCTGTTGGTCCTGTGTGTCGCCGTCCTCGGGGTCACCATTGCCTACCCCACCGCGCGGCTGCTGATCGAAGCCGTCGCCGCCTGGCGAATGGACGCGTTGACGCAAAAGGCCGGCCTCGCCGCCGTGCGAAACACCGTGTTGATATCGTTCCTCTCGGTGATCACCTCCGGACTGCTCGGCACCGGCATGGGGTTCCTGCTGACCCTCTACGCCTTCCCCGCGCGCCGGCTGCTGGCAGGCCTCGCCTATCTGCCATTCACGCTTCCGCCGCTCGTCGGCGTCGTCAGCTTTTACTACATCATTGGGCGCGACGGATTCGTCCCCCGGTTCCTCGCGCACGCGTTCGGTTGGAAGAACGCCGTGCTCGAAGGCCCCGCAGCCATCCTTCTCATCCACACGTACTCGTTTTATGTGTTCTTCTACGCCATGGTGTCCGCCGCCCTCGAAAGCCTGGACCGATCTCAACTCGAGGCCGCGCGCACCCTCGGCGCCACGCGATGGCGAGTGTTTACACGCATCACCCTGCCGATGTTGCGGCCCGCGCTGCTCGGCGCGGCGCTCCTTACGTTCATGTCCTCCGGCGCCTCGTTCAGCGCCCCTCTGATATTCGGCAATGAATACCCCATGCTCAGCGTGCGGATTTACAGCGAACAGACGCAGCACAACGACGCCGCCGCGCGAACCCTCACCGTCGTGCTCGCGATGGTCTCGCTGTTGGGGGTTGTCGTTTTCCGAGCGTCCCGCGTTTCGCGTGCGGGCGCCTCGAAAGGCGTTCGCGCCCCGCTCAAGACGGCCGCGGGCCGCCTCGCCGCCGGCGTATGCGCGGTCGCCGCAATGCTCGTGCTGCTGACGCCGCACATCACGATCGTCTGGCTCTCGCTGATCAATCATCGCGAATGGCATACCGAAATCTTCCCCACCATGTGGACGCTGGACAATTACCGCTCGTTGCTGAGTGACGCCTCCGCCTTCCGGCCGATTCGCAACAGCATATGGATGAGCGCCGTCGCCGCCGCCGCCACCGTTCTGGTCGCCTTGCCCGCGGCGTATCTCATCGCGCGCAGGAGGGCCGGCGGCCGCTGGGTGAATTTTCTGGCGATGGTCCCCTGGGCCTTGCCCGGCACCGTGATCGCCATCAATCTGATCGTCGCGTTCAACGAACGATGGCTCCCGCTGGTCGGCACGGTGTGGATGGTGCCGCTGGCCTACTTTGTGCGCAATGTGCCGCTGCTCACCCGCATGGCGTCCGCGGCGATCGAGCCCTTTGACGCGGCGTTAATCGAGGCCGGCCGGACCCTCGGCGCCTCCCGGGCCTACTGTTTCCGGCGCATCGTGCTGCCGCTGATTGCTCCGGCCGTCGGCGCGGGCGTCGCGCTCGTGTTCGCCACCTGCCTGGGCGAGTTCGTGGCCTCGATCCTCTTATGGGTGCCGCGGAACATCCCCATCTCGGTGCAAATAAACAGTTCGCTGCGCGGTTCCGGAATCGGCGAAGCCTTCGCATACAGCGTGTTCTTGATGCTCCTGGTTGCGGTCACCTATGTTCTCTCGCGCAGGTTCTCGTCGCGCATCGTGTGAACGTTCTTGGAATTTGTAGCCCGGATTTTGGATGATGACTGGAGGCCCGGCCCACTTTCCTTCAACCAACGGGCCTGAGTCGGATATAGGCACATGAGGACCCTCTTGTTCGGCGCCGAGGCGGAAACGCTCCGGCCGCATATCGAATCGCATCCGTCCTTGCATCTCGTCGAAGACCGGCCCGATGTTGTCGTTTGTTTCGGCGGTGACGGCACGCTCCTGTCCGCCGAACTGCGGTGGCCCGGTGTGCCCAAGGTGCCGATTCGCAACAGCCGGCGCGGTCACCGGTGCATTCCCCGGCCCGGGGCGGATGTGATCGAGCGGCTCGCGAAAGGAACTCTTGTCCGCACGGAATTCCTCAAAATAGCGTGTTCCGTGTACGCCCGCGGGGCCTCGGAGCCGCGTTGCACGGCGACGGCCATGAACGAGTTCAACGTGCACATGGGACATATCAACCTCGCCGTGCGATTCAAAGTCTGGCTGAATGAGGAGCCCTACGCGGACGGCGCCGAAATCCTCGGCGACGGCCTCGTGGTCAGCACTCCTTTCGGGAGCACGGCGTATTTCAACCAGATCACCCGCGGCATCTTTCATGCCGGACTCGGGATTGCCTTCAAAAACACGACCGAACTGACCAGCCACGTGATAGTTCCCGATTCCGTCACCGTGGTGATCGTGATTACCCGCGGGCCGGCGGTGCTTGCCTATGACAATGCGCCGCAGTACATTGACCTCTGTGAAGGCGACCGGCTCGTCGTGTGCCAAGCCGTGCAGCCGGCCACGCTCCTCACCTGGGAACCGATGTCGCATCCCACGGACTCGTTCTAGCAGTTTGTCGGACTTTGCTCGTCAGTCTAATCATAGCAATGGCGCTCTAATTTGGATCGCCTAGCCCGCTTTTCACACCAGTCGCTCCCGCCATCGGGAGCGACTGGTGAGAAATGCGGGCTAATCGACGCGGCGTATCGCCTCATGTCCGCCACCTATCAAGGCTCGACTTCGCTCGATCAATTCATCAGCGAGCACGATCGGGCGCGGGAACAGTTTGGAGAACTGGCGTCGACGAATTCGCCCCTGAATCCTCGTTGACGAACTGCTACGATCTGTATCTCCTGTGCGTCGACGAGGACTGCGAACTACAGGTTGCGAGGTTCGCGTACGTCCACTGCGAATGACGGCGGCTTGACCCCGAGTGATTGATGGGTGCCCGCGGGATTTCTCGTAGCTGGGGTGTCCGGCTTCTGGTCCGTGGCCGGGGTCGATGTCCACATCGCCTTCGCCACGGATTCCGCGTTGCTCTTGATGCGTTTCAAAAGGTGCCGCGCCCAGACAAACTCCGTCGCCAAGATAGCCAGGCCCATCGGTATCACAATGAAAGCGGGGCCGGGCAGCACGAGCATGGCAATACCCACCAGCACCACGGAGGCGCCGAAGACGAAAACGACCAATTGCCATGCATGCCTGAGCGTGAGCATAAGGTGCCTTTCCCCGTCGGTGCCGGGGCCACTTTCTTTTATTATACCTGAACCCGCCCCATGCAGCCTTGGATGTGCAGAGTTAACGCCGCGAACCGCTCGACAATTTCGTCGTTGGCAAGTGTCGGTACGCCATGTAGATACGTGAAACAGCGATTGCCGAATGGCCTCCACCAGCGGCCCGGAATCCGCCGTAAGCCAATGACTGCGCCCAAAATTGACCCCGCAGTTGCGGCGGTGCAGTCGTTGTCGAAGCCCATCGCTACGGTTTGGCCGATGGTGCGCGTGAAGTCGCCGTTCCCCATCACGAGTCCGAATATCGTGAGGCAGGCGTTGTTGATGGTGTGAACATGGTGCATGCCGGAGAACCGCTTCTCGACCCGGTCGCGCGCGTCGCGCCAATCCCGCAATCGGGACGCCGTACGCAGGGCCCACTTCACCTCGCGGGCAAGCCGGCACTCGCGCGGAATTTCGGTCAGGCCGATCCGAATGGCCTCGAGCGGATCGTCCACTACGAACGCCGCCGCGATCGTCGCCGCAAAAAACATCGCCCCGTAAATGCCGTTGCCCCGGTGCGAGAGGTACGCATCGCGATACGCGAATTCCGCCGCCTTCTCCGGCCAACCCGCCGCGGCGTAGCCCCAGGCGTCGCTTCGGATGTCCGCGCCGATCCATTCCTGGTACGGATTGCCGATTCCCCCCGCCCGCGCCGGCGCCACGCCGTTCCTCAAGTTCTTCAGCGTCACCTCTTCCGCCGTCCATGCCAGGGGCAAATGTTTCAGCCACGCCTCGGCGACGTCATCCGTCGTAAACTCGGGACCGTACCGCTCGAGAATGATCAGGCCCAGAATCGTGTATGCGAGGTCGTCGTCCACGGGGATGCCGCGGATGTGTCCCGACAAGTAGTCGCGGTACCGATTCACGTTGTGGTGTACGTCGTCCTTGCGAGGGTGCACCGCCCAATAGTCGCGCGGAGGAAAGGGCTGCCCGCCCATTCGCGCCAGTCCCTCCATCTCCTTTACCGGCCACGATTCCACCGGCACGCCGAGCGTGCATCCCGCCGCGCGCCCCAGCCACGCCCCTCGCAGGCGATCCATGAACCGATCGGGCGGCAGGCCGGTACACAACCGCCGGGGGCCCTTCGGACGCCGGGCGCGGATTGCCGTCAAGGCGTTCGGTTCCCGGATCGCGGCGGACTTCGGCAGCCGTGTCTTCTCAAGCCGGTGGCGCGCCGACTCAATCGCTTTGCGCACGCGCGCGATTTCGCGGCGCACCTCCGCGCCTTGTTCGTGACGCAGATCGGCCCACAACGCGAATTGCTCGAACAAGGCGCTCAGATCGGGAAAATGAGGCATAAACCAATTGCTCCTTCGCCGCAGTCCGTCGGATTCAGGTCGCCCGCCGTTCGACCGAATGGCCGTTGCGCCGGGCAAATTGTGGCGACCGCATTTCGCTCGGGAAGCGATCCGCGGCAGCACCCATACCATTCTCGTCCAAACCCGTGGCGAAGATCATGAAGGACGAAAAGGACAATAAGAACAACAAGGACCGCAGGGACGCGATAGACTACAAACTTAACAACGAACGCCACAAACCCCGATATAACGAGGAGACATCGCAGCTTTCAAGGCGGAACAGCTCCCACAATCTCAAAGCATCGCCAAGCGCCGGCGCGCGATCTTGTGGCGGGTGGTGTCGTCGGGTGCCGGGTGCCGTTCCGCCAGAAGGGTGGCACCCATGCAACACCTCCTTGCTCAGCCCACCGTCCACGCCATCCATGCCGTTCGCGCCTTCCAAATCCTCGCTGCGAATCTTGTCGTCCCCACCTCCCCGGCCCCCGTCCATGCTGTCCTTTTCGCCCTTTCTGTCCTTCATTTCGCCCTGCGCCGCCAACCCACGACGAAAGCCCCATAAATCTCTTGACAATATACTGTACATATGCTATATAAACACTATGAAAACACATCCCCACACCAAACTCCTGCTGCCCCCCATCTCCTCCGCCGCGGACGCCCCACTCTACCAACAGGTCGCCAACGGCATCAAACGCGAAATCAGCGAGGGCCGGCTCACCCCCGGCTCGGCCCTGCCCTCGTTCCGGGCACTCGCCGAAGAACTCCTCGTCAGCATCATCACCGTCAAACGCGCCTACGAGGAACTCGAACGCGAAGGCATCATCTACCGCAAACAGGGCCTCGGCACCTTCGTCGCCGACGGCGGCGACGAACGCACCCGCGAGGCCCGCCTCGAACACGCCGAAGACCTCCTGCGAAAAGCCATCGAGGAAGCCAGACACGCGGGACTGGACGACGTCGAGATGCTCGACTGGTTGAGAACTATCGTCGATACCGAACACTTCGTGAACGTGGGGCGTTGAGGACGAGAGCGTTCGCGGGACGTTACTCGCTCTTTTTTTCAGTAGGCAGGGCGGCTGCGTTTTCCGGTCGGGGTTGGGCGGACTTGGCGGAGGTCGCTTCCTTTTCCTCTTTGGTCACGCGGGTCCACACCGTGGTACGCCCCAGCGCGGGGATGCCGATGTATCCGCGCACGTCGAGCACGCCGTTCTCGCCGATCTTGATCGTGCACTTGTAGGTCTTGCCTTCCGTGGGATCGTAGATGGTTCCGCCGGTCCAATTCGCCGTTCCGTCGAACGTAAATCCCTTGAGCAGGTTCAGTCCAAGCATGGGGTCATTTTGCCGGGCCGGATCGGGGTTCTTGCGGTCACGTTGGGGTTTGCCCGCCTCCGGATCGTTCTCGCCGTAGTTCGGGTTCTCGAGCCACACGATCTTGCCGTTGTATTGATCGCCTTCCTTGTAGATCTCGATTTGCGAGCCCTTGCCGTCGGTCCACCACGTCCCCACAATGTCGTCGGGTTTCGATTCGGCCACCGCCGCCGTCACCCAGCCGAAGGCCGCCACCGCACACACGCCCGCGATTCGCCACATCATCAAGGTCTCCTCCTATGTCGCACGGACAGCCCGATTCCTCTGCGCCGCGTACGATAACGCGTCGTAACCAAAGGTTTACTTGCAGGCGGTGACTATCCTAGTGAGTTGGACCGCCCCGCGCAACCGGACACTACATCGAATCATAGATACGGGGAAGCATTCACTTGGAGTCTCTACCTGGAGTGCGGTAGCTTGCTACCGCGCCGCCTGCCTTGCTACCGCACCGCCTGCCGCCGACCGCGTTGGGGCGGTCGCCTTCCCATCAGTCTTTGAGTCCTCGGCGCACGGGTCTCGTATCCGGTTTGACTTGCTTCAGCCCCTGTGGCATAGTATGCGAGCATAAGTAAGTACAGAGGGATAAGACGAAAAACCGGGGAAACTCACCGCTCCCCCATTCCCCGCGTTAAGGGTGCAAAACGGGTCCTAAAGGCCCGTCCGTCCGTGACTTATACCTCCAACGGTGTGGATTCGTATGTCCGATTCAATTCGGGTTTCGCGCAACGCGCCGAAAGGGCCCTGCGTGAGGACCCGTGTAGTGTACCACGCAGCGAAAGGAGCCAGGGTTTATGGCAACCAAAGTAGGAATTAATGGGTTTGGCCGAATCGGCCGCAACGTGTTCAAGCTGCTGATTGACGAGCCGGACTTTGAGGTGGCCGCGATCAACGATATCACCGACGCCAAGACGCTCGGGCATTTGCTCAAGTACGACAGCACCAACGGCCCCTTCAAGGGGACAGTCGAGACCCAGGACGGCGCAATCGTCGTCAACGGCAAGACGATTAAGGTCCTCAGCGAGAAGGACCCGGCCAATCTGCCGTGGGGCAGCATGGGCGTCGAGCTGGTTGTCGAGTCCACGGGCGTGTTTACATCGAAGGAGAAATGTCTGCTCCACGTCAAGGCGGGCGCGAAGAAGGTCTTGTTGACGGTGCCGCCGAAGGATGAGGTGGACGCGATCATCGTGATGGGCGTGAACGACGACACTCTCAAGCCGGGGGATCAAGTGATCTCGAATGCGAGCTGCACGACCAACTGCCTTGCCCCGATGGCGAAGGTGCTTCAGGAGAACTTCGGCATCAAGCGCGGCTGGATGACCACCATCCATGCGTATACCAACGACCAGCGCGTGCTCGACATGCCGCACAAGGACCTGCGCCGAGCGAGGAACGCCGCCACCAACATCATCCCGACGACGACGGGCGCGGCCCGAGCGGTGGGCAAGGTGCTGCCCGCGCTGAAGGGGAAGCTGGACGGCATCGCGATGCGCGTTCCCGTGCCGGACGGATCGGTGACCGACCTCGTGGCGGAACTGGAAAAACCGGCCACCAAGGAAGAGATCAACGCGGCGATGAAGAAGGCCGCGGAGGGGCCCTTGAAGGGCATTTTGCAGTATTGCGAGGACCCGATCGTTTCGAGCGACATCATTCAGAGCCCGTACTCGAGCATTTTCGACTCGCAGTTGACCGCCGTGATGGACGGAAACTTCGCGAAGGTCGTGTCGTGGTATGACAACGAGTGGGGCTACTCCTGCCGTTGTATCGATTTGCTGAAGAAAATGAAGGCCTAAGGGAACTCAAACCACGGAGACACGGAGAACACGGAGGAACTGCCCAATAGTGCGCTTTGACTTCTCCGTGACCTCTGTGTCTCCGTGGTTCAAAATTCTGTATGAATAAATTAACGATTCAAGACCTCGATCTGAAGGGCAAGCGCGTCCTGATGCGGGTCGATTTCAATGTCCCGCAGAACAAGGACGGATCGGTGCGCGATGACACGCGCATCCGCGCGGCGTTGCGGAGCATCAATTATGTCCGGGAGCAGGGCGGCAAGCTTATCCTCATGTCGCATCTCGGACGGCCGGGCAAACCGGAGAAAGCCAAGACCGAAGAAGAAAAGCGGGACATCATCGCGAAGAACGCGCTGCTGAAGATGGATCCCATCGCGGCGCGGCGGAAGGAGTTGGTCGGCGGCAAGGTGACCAAGGTGGATTCGGTGGTCGGCCCCGAAGTCGACAAGGCGGTGAAGGCATTGCAGCCCGGCGACATTCTCGTCCTCGAAAACACGCGGTTTCACAAAGGCGAGACCAAGAACGACGAGGAACTGTCAAAGCAGTTGGCGGCCCTGTGTGACGTGTACGTCAGCGACGCGTTCGGCAGCGTCCACCGCGCGCATTCGAGCACGGAAGGCGTTTGCCATTATGTGAAGCAATGCGCGGCGGGCTTCCTCGTTGCCAAGGAGATGCAATATTTCACGAAGGTGCTGAACAACCCCGATCGTCCCCTCCTGGCCATCCTGGGCGGCGCGAAGGTGTCGGACAAGATCACGGTTATTGAAAACCTGTTGAATCTGGTGGACACGCTGCTCATCGGCGGCGGCATGGCCTATACGTTTATGAAGGCGCAGGGCTACGAGATCGGCAATTCGCTGTTGGACGAGGCCGGAATCGACGTCGCTGAGAAGGTTTTTGCGCAGGCGAAAAAGAAGGGCATCGAACTGTTGCTGCCCGTGGATACCGTCGTCGCCGACGCGTTTTCCAACGACGCCAACTGCAAGGTGGCAGGATTGGGCGAGATCGAGCAGGGCTGGGAAGGACTGGACATCGGCCCGAAAACGGTCGAGTTGTTCTGCAGCGCGATCAAGAAATCTAGAATGGTGGTGTGGAACGGCCCGGTCGGCGTGTTTGAATTCGAGAAGTTCGGCAAGGGCACGAGGGCCATCGCCGAGTTGCTAGCCAACTCACCCGAGATCACGAGCATTATCGGCGGGGGAGACACCGCCGCGGCGGTGACGCAGTATGGCCTGGCGGACAAGATGTCGCACGTGTCGACCGGAGGCGGCGCATCGCTGGAGATGCTGGAAGGCAAGGTGCTGCCGGGTTTGGCGGCCCTGACGGACAAATAGCAGCAATTTTGTCGATTCTCAGGCGGGTTGGAGCGGTCGGATGGGTCTGACCTGTCTGACAAGTCGATTGACAAGGACGCGCGGGTTCGGTATCCCGCGCGCCGAACTACCCGGAACTCGGGCGTGCAGCTTCACCGATGCCGCACTGGGGCCGGGCGAATGAAAGGAAATGGTGAGATATGTCGACGTTGAACAAGGAACGAAAGTCCAAGATTATCACGGACCACGCGGCGCACGAGGGTGACACCGGTTCCGCCGAAGTGCAGATCGCGCTATTGACCGCGCGAATCAACGACCTTTCCGAGCATTTCAAGTCGCATCCCAAGGACTTCGCGGGACGGCGCGGGCTGCTCAAGCTGGTGGGCCGCCGCCGCAATCTATTGAACTACGTGCGTAACCAGGACGTCGAGCGATACCGGAACCTCGTGAAGTCGCTCGGACTGAGGAAATAGTCCGCGCGAAAGTTGACGGGCGATGGCGCGTGCAGCATGCATGAGGCCCCGTGGGCCGAAGAAATGCCGGAGCACAAGGAACGATTCGACGTTTGAAAACAGACTGTACAACAGAAGATCAATATAGGCTTGGAACGTTGTGGGAGGCGTTCCATCAGAAACGGAGAAAAAGAAAGAAATGGTAGAACGTCTCTCCATCCCGGTCGGTGCGGGGGAAATCATCCTCGAAACCGGCAAAATCGCAAAACAGGCGCACGGCGCCGTCATGGTGACGTCGGGTGAAACCATGGTGCTGTCGGCCGTCTGCGTCGCGTCCGACGTCAGGGAAGGGCAGGACTTCTTCCCGCTGACCGTCGACTATCGCGAAAAAAGTTTCGCGGCCGGGAAAATCCCGGGTAACTTCTTCCGGCGCGAAGGGCGCCCCACGGAGCGCGAAGTGCTCGTGTGCCGTCTGACGGACCGTCCGCTCCGGCCCTTGTTTCCCAAGGGATTCATCAACGAAGTACAAGTGTTTTCGACCGTCTTCTCGACGGACAACGAGAACAACCCCGACGTGTTGTCCATCATCGGCGCCTCGGCGTCGCTCCATATTTCGAAAATCCCCTTCGAGGGACCGATCGGCGCGGTGCGGGTCGGCTTGATCGACGGCACGCTGGTGGTCAACCCTCCAATGCCGGCGATGGATGAGAGCGATCTCGACTTGGTGATCGCGGGCACGCGTGAGGCCATCACCATGGTGGAAGGCGCGGCCAACCAGATTTCCGAGGAGCGGATGCTCGAGGCGCTCGAGTTCGGGCACGGGTACATCAAGCAAATCTGCGACGCAATCGACGAGTTCCGGCGGCGCGTCGGCGTCGAGAAGATGCCCTATGCACCGTATGCGATCGCCCCGGAGATCGTCGCCGACGTCGAATCTCTGGCAGTCGACAGGCTGAAAGCGCTCCTGGCGCCGCAGGGCAAGCATGAACGGGCTGACGCGCTGGATGCGCTCGAGCACGAAGTGCACGCGGCCTTGCTCGAACGCTACGGCGAAGAAACCTACGAGGCGCGCAAAGGCGCCATCTCGGAGGCGCTTGGCGCCATCGAGAAGAAACTGATGCGCGAGCAGGTGATTCGAGAGGGCATTCGACTTGACGGGCGCGACTGCACGACGATCCGCCCCATTTCGATCGAGATCGGCATCCTGCCCCGCGTACACGGATCGGCCCTGTTCACGCGGGGCGAGACCCAGGCGATTGTCACTACAACCCTCGGCACCAGCCGCGACGAACAGCGACTCGACGAGCTGACCGGGGAAGAGTTCAAGCGGTTCATGCTGCACTACAATTTCCCGAGTTGGTCGGTGGGAGAAGTGCGCCGCATTTCGGGCCCGGGCCGGCGCGAAATTGGTCACGGCAAGCTGGCGGAACGCGCGCTCGAGTGCGTCGTACCCGTTGAAAGCGCCGGCGAAGGAGAAACGACGTTCCCGTATACGATTCGCGTCGTCTCCGATATTACCGAGAGCAACGGCTCGAGTTCGATGGCGACCGTATGCGGCGGCACGCTGAGTCTGATGGACGCGGGCGTGCCGATTTCGGCGCCGGTCGCAGGCATCGCCATGGGCATGATCAAGGAGGGCGAGGAAGCCCGCGTGCTCAGCGATATCATCGGCGCGGAAGACCACCTCGGCGACATGGATTTCAAGGTCTGCGGCACCGAGAACGGCATTACGGCCTTCCAGATGGACTGCAAGGTGATGGGGGTGCCGCGCGCGGTGATGACGCAGGCGCTCCACCAGGCCCGCGACGGCCGCTTGTACATTCTTGAGAAAATGAAGGAAGCGATCGCGGAGCCGCGCAACGAAATCTCGAAGTACGCCCCGCGCATCTTCACCATTCACATCCCAGTCGACAAGATCCGCGATGTGATCGGACCGGGCGGAAAAGTCATCCGCGAGATTCAGAGGAGTTCGGGCGCCGAAATCGAGATCGAAGACGACGGGACGGTGAACGTCGCCGCGCTCGATGCCGAATCGGCGCAGGCCGCAATCAAGTGGATCCAAGGTATTACCGCCGAACCGGAAGTCGGCCAAATCTATGCCGGCAAAGTCACCCGCATCATGCCGTTCGGCGCGTTTGTCTCCGTGCTCGGGGGCAAAGAAGGCCTTGTGCATATTTCCGAGTTGTCCGTCGGCCACGTGGACCAAGTCACCGATGTGCTCGATATCGGCGACGACGTGCAGGTAAAGGTCACCGAGATCGACAAGCTCGGCCGCATCAACATGTCAAAAGTCGAGGCGGACCGCGCCCTCGGCCTGATCAGCGACGAGGATTACGAACAGCGATCCCGCGGCCGCGACCGGGGCGATCGAGGCGACCGGGGCGGACACCGCGGCGGCGACCGGGGCGGTTATCGTGGCAGCGGCGATCGGGGTGGACATCGCGGCGGAGACCGCGGCGGACATCGCGGCGGACATCGCGGCGGAGACCGCGGCGGCCGCAGGTAAACGGTGACGCTTCAACGGGCGCCGGCCGGGGCAGAGGATGTGTGATGGACGTAATGACCGCGTCCGCCCGCGTAACGTCCGGGTCCGCCTGCGCATTGTTTGACCCCGGATCACCCGGTGCGCTTAGCAACGCAACCCGAATGACGAATCGAAACCGAGTATGACTGCAACTAGTTCCATCACCCTCGACACGTCTTCGGTCCATACCCTGTCGAACGGGTTGACCGTCATTCTGGAGCCGTTGCCGTACCTCCGCACCGCGTCTGCGGGCGTGTGGATCGCAACCGGTTCCGCCAATGAGCGGGCGGAGTTGGCGGGTGTATCGCATTTTCTCGAGCACCTGTTTTTCAAGGGCACCTCAAAACGCACGGCCCGTCAGTTAATGGAGGCCATCGAATCCAAGGGCGGGCATCTCAATGCGTTCACCTCTCGCGATTACACGTGTTTGTACGCGAAGACCCTCGGCGAACACACCGGCAGCGCGATCGAAATCCTCGCGGACATTGTCAAAGACTCGCAGTTCTTCGATTTCGAGAAGGAGCGCAACGTCATACTCGAGGAAATAGCGAGCATCGAAGACGTGCCTGAAGACCACGCTCACGACCTGCTGGCGCGCAAGTTGTGGCCCGACCATCCCATCGGCACGCCGATCACCGGCACCCATGAGACGATGTCCGCCATGACGATCGAAGACGTGCGCGCCTACTTCCGCGAGTGGTATGTGCCCGAGAACCTGATCGTGTCGGTCGCGGGCTGCTTTGACGAGAACGCCATCCTCGAGCAGATTCGGAACGAGTTCGGATCGATTTCCGCAGGTGCAAGCCCGAAGGCCAACGGTGGCGCGCGATTCGGCTCGGGCCCCCTGCTGATGGACCGTGACATTACCCAGACGCACCTGTGTTTCGGGTTTCCCGGCCCCGGCGTCCACGATGAGAGGCGGTACGTCTACAATATGCTGTCCAGCGCGCTCGGCGGCGGGTCGACCTCGCGGCTGTTCGAAACCATCCGCGAACAAGAGGGGCTCGCGTACTCGATTTATTCGTTCGCGTCGAGTTATTGGCATACCGGCATGATGGGCGTGTATGCCGCGGTCGCGCCGGAAAACCGTGAGAAGACGTTCGACCTCGCGTTCGCGGAAATCCGCAAGCTGCGCGAAGAACCCCTGCCGCAGGACGAACTCGAACTGAACCGCGAACAGCTCAAAGGCAGCGTGCTCATGGCCCTCGAAAGCACGTTCAATCGCATGACGCGCCTCGCCAAATCCTACATGTATCACAACCGCATCCTCAGCATTGACGAGGTCATCGCCGGTATCGAGGCGGTCACGGCCGAGCAGATCCAGCAACTTGCCCAGGAACGCTACACAGCGGACCAGTGCGCACTGGTCGTTCTCGGTCCGACCGACGGCGTCACCATGGATTCCGTGCCGCTGTGAGCAGGGCGGTGTCCGTCCGAATAACCCGCGACCCCGGGTCCGATGACATCCCCCTCCCCAGCTACGAGACCGCCCATGCCGCCGGCATGGATGTGCGTGCGGCGGTCACAGAGCCCCTGACGTTGAATCCGGGCGAGCGCGCGCTGGTGCCGACGGGCCTGCGCATCGGACTGCCCGAGGGCTACGAGGCCCAAATCCGTCCTCGCAGCGGCCTCGCCATCAAGCACGGTATCATTCTCCCCAACTCCCCCGGCACGATCGACGCGGACTACCGGGGCGAGATCCGCATCATCGTCGCCAACTTCGGCCAAGAACCCTTCACCATCAATCGCGGCGACCGTATCGCCCAGATGATCGTCTCCCCGGTTACCAAAGTGACTTGGGAGGTCTGCGATACCCTCGACCAAACCGCCCGGGGCGAAGGCGGCTTCGGCCACACCGGACGGTGAGGAAGTTTCGCATTACGAGGGACAGGTAAGGGATAGGCCACTCGTGGGAATCGGCACGCCGATACGACTCTCCTTGTTCGGTACTGAACCTACTGGATTTGTCTCGGACCGGCATGACGGCGTCAAGCGGCAGGCTATCGCGCATTAGTATCTGCGAAATCTGCGGAATCTGTGGACCGGTCGTTGCAGATTTGACCGTAATCCGGTAGCATACCATCGGTCTTGTGTCCGGGCTGAATGATCGTGACCAACGTTTGAGGGATGGAGCATGGATCCGGTTTCGCAGCAAATTAACCAAACGCGTCGCGAGTTTCTGGCGACGACGGCGAGCGGGTTGGGCGGGTTGGCGCTGGCGACGATGTTGATGCAGGACGGGGTCATCGCGCATGCCGCGGGGCCGGCGGCGATCGAAAACCCGCTGGCGCCCAAGGCGCCTCACTTCGCGCCGAAGGCCAAGGCGTGCATTTTTCTGTTCATGTGCGGGGCGGCGAGCCAGATCGACATGTTCGATCCGAAGCCGAAATTGAACGAGCTGGACGGACAGCCCCTGCCCCCGTCGATGACGGAAAACGTTCGGTTCGCGTTCATTCAGAAAGACACGGCGGTGTTGAAGGGGTGCAATCGCACATTTCAGAAATACGGGGACTGCGGCATGGATCTTTGTGATTTGTTGCCGCAGCTCGGCACCTGCGCGGACGACATCTGCTGGATCCGCTCCATGCACACCGAGGCCTTCAACCACCACCCCGGCCAACTCATGATGAACACCGGCGTGATGACCTTCGGCCGGCCGGTAATGGGGTCGTGGATCAACTACGGGCTCGGGTCCGAGTGCAACAACCTGCCGGGTTACGTCGTGCTCACGGCGGGACGAGGCACGAGCGGCGGCGCGTCGAACTGGACGAGCGGGTTCCTGCCGTCGACGTATCAGGGCGTGTTGTTCCGCAACCAGGGCGATCCGATCCTGCACCTGAGCAACCCCGAAAACCTGCCGCACGACTGCCAGCGACTTGGACTCGACACGATCCGTGACATGAACCAGTTCCGGCACGAGTACATGAATGATCCGGAGATCCTGTCGCGCATTGCGTCGTATGAACTTGCCGGGCGCATGCAGGTCGAGGCCCCGGACCTCATCGATTTTTCCAAGGAGAGCGACGCCACGCTCGACGCGTATGGCGTGAATCGCCGCGAACCGGAGGATTGGAAGAAGTACCGCAGCGGCGGTCCTGACGAATTCCAGACCTACGCCGCGAACTGCCTGCTGGCGCGGCGCATGGTCGAACGGGGCGTGCGGTTTGTCAGCATTCTGCATGAGACCTGGGACCACCACGAAGGGCTCGACGATCGCCTGCCGTTCAACTGTATGATGTGCGACCAACCCGTGGCCGCGCTCATCAAAGACTTGAAACAGCGGGGCTTGTTCGACTCGACGTTGGTGGTGTGGGCATCGGAATTTGGGCGCACGCCGTTGGGCGAGAACCGGGCGGGGTTTCGCAAGCCGAATACGGGCCGCGACCATCACCCCTTCGCCTTCACGATTTGGATGGCGGGAGGCGGCGTGAAGGGCGGGCAGATCATCGGCGAAACCGACGAGATCGGGTGGAATATTGTGAAGGACCCGATTCACATCAATGATCTCCACGCGACGATTCTGCATTTGTTCGGTATCAATCACGAGCAGTTGACCTACCGCTACCAGGGCCGCGATTTCCGCCTGACCGACGTCGCCGGCAAAGTGGTGGACAAGATCATCGCGTGACGCTCTAGGGGCTGCGGTAGCCTGCTGTGGACTGCAGTGGCTTGCTGTGGACTGCGGTAGCTTGCTGTGGACTGCGGTAGCTTGCTACCGCTTTGCTACCGCTACAAACTGCAAGAGCAAGTAACCGCTTTCCCGGGTGCGCCTGCTCGCAGCCCTACGAGAGGTCCGTTGCATCCGGGCCGATTGCCGCGTAGAGTGCATTCGGGTCCCAATGGGGGTTATCCGTGAACGCGCTCCGCCGCTACTTCGAAATCGCCGAGCACGGCTCCACTGTCCGCCGCGAATTGCTCGGTGGCCTCACCACATTCGCAACGATGAGCTACATTGTGTTTGTGCAGCCCACCGTGTTGAGCACGGCGGGCATGCCGTTTGGATCGGTGCTGGTCGCGACGTGCCTCTCCTCTGCCGTAGCGTGTTTCTTCATGGGCATTCTGGCCCGGTACCCGATCGCGCTGGCCCCGGGGATGGGCGAGAATTTTTTCTTCGCGTTTGTGGTGTGCTCGGCGTTTCCCGGCGGGATGGGGTTCTCCTGGCAGGCCGGACTGGCTATCGTCTTCGTGTCCGGCCTCATTTTTGTGGGCATCTCGATATTCGGCGTTCGCGAACAGGTGCTACGTGTCATGCCGGACTGCCTGAAGAACACCATCGGCCCCGCCATCGGGTTTTTCATTACTTTCGTCGGGCTGCAATGGGGCGGGCTCGTGAAGCTGAGTCCAACCACGATGGTGACCCTGGGAGGGTTCCGGTCCGGTCCCGCACTGATTACCATTGCCGGGGTGTTTCTGATCGCGGCCTTGATGTCACGCGGCATCCGCGGCGCCATGCTCATCGGCATAGTGGCCACGTGCGCGTTGGGTCTTGTCTCTGGCGTCATGCCGCGCCCCGAAGAGAGTGTCTCGGTGTCGTTCGACACGTTTTTCCGTCTCGACTTCGGCGAGTTGCTTCGACACCTCGACAAGGCGCTGATCGCGGTGCTGTTGTTCTTCTTCATGGATTTGTTCGATACGGTCGGGACGCTTGTGGGCGTGGGCAAACAGGCGGGTTATGTAAGGGACGACGGATCCATGCCGCGTGCCGGGCAGGCATTTCTGTCGGACGCCCTGGCGTCGTGCGCGGGCGCGCTGTTCGGCACCTCCACCGTCACCAGCTACATTGAGAGCGCGGCGGGGGTGGCCGCGGGCGCGCGTACCGGACTTGCGGCCCTGGTTACCGGCGCCTGTTTTCTTCTCGCGATTGCCTTTGCGCCCCTCGTGCACATTGTGGGCGTGGATATAGGCCCGGCCTATTACAACGTCGGCCCAACCGACCTTCACATCGCGATGTATCCCGGCGTCGCGCCGGCGCTGATCGTCGTCGGCTTGCTCATGATGGCCCCGCTTCAGCGCGTCAAATGGGACGATATCACCGAGGCCCTACCCGCGTTTTTCACGGTTGCGATGATGGTCTTCGGCTTCGCCATCCACGAAGGCATCTCCGCGGGCTGCGTCACCTACGCGTTCACCAAGACCCTCGCCGGACGCGCCCGCGAGGTCCACCCGATAATGTACGTCATCGCTCTGGCGCTGATCGCGCGTTACGCATTCCTCCACTGAGACGGGCCCGTGTTCGCGCCGGGCCGCATACCGAGAAGCTCGCAGGAGGAGTCGCAGAGCACGCTGCGGGCTCATCCCAGCCATAGAGGTCCCTGAGTATGATGCGGATGCCCCACGCCATCGCGGTGTTGCGCCCCTTGGGCAGGAACGGCGCGGCCTCGACGATGCGCCGTTCCGCTTCCTCTTCGGTGCGATCTTCCGGCACGCGCGCGCCGTTCGGGCACCCGGCCGCATACAGTTCGCTCACGCACAGGTGGTAGAGGAGAATGTCGTCCAGCCCGCGAGCGGACAGGTGGGCCGCATCGAGGTGCGTATGCGGGTCCATCCATGGAAATGCGGCGAGGGCCTCTTCCATCTCCCGGACGTGGACAGCATTCGGCATACCGGTATAATCTTCCCGATTCATGCCTATCCCGAATTTCTCACCAGTCGCCCCCGTTGACGGGGGCGACTGGTGAGAAATGCTCAGGAGAAAGCATGGGAGTGATTGGGGTGAGGATTTTTCACACCCACCATCTGTTCTGCCGTGCCGCGCGGCGACGATGCATAACGGTGCGCACTGTACCATGTTGTATCCTCCAACGCGCGTGAGTGTGAAAAATCCGGACTATGACAGATGGAGCGGATACGGACAACGCGGAAAGGCCATGAACTTGAAGATTCTGCCCGAATTTGCACCCGGAACGTACAGCGGCGCGTGGTTTACCCTCGTCTACCTCGGGGTAAACGTTGCGTGCCTTGCGTTCTTCCGCAAAGGTGCAGTCAGGCGACTGACCTCGCGGCCCGAGCTTCCGGCCGGATTGCGGGCCTATGTCTGGATTGAGACCCAGTTGTTCTTCCTGCCGATGCTTTACGCCGCATGGCGACCCATCGCGCCCGAAAGTCCCTGGTTCCTCATCGGCTCGGCCGTCTTTGCCGCCGGCATGCTCGCTTACGCCGTCGGCATGATCAATTTCGGCCGCGCAAGCTTCGAGGCGCCCATTGAGACCGGCATGTATCGGTTCTCGCGCCATCCGCACTATGTGACGTCGTATATCGCCTGGCTCGGCGCGGCCGTGGCGCTCCAATCGATCGTCATAGCCGCGTTGTGGACGACGCTGATGGTCATGATGCACCGGACCAACAAGATTGAGGAGGCCGAGTGTATCAGGCAATACGGCGACGCCTATCGCAAGTATATGAAGCGGGTGCCGAGGTATCTCTTGTTTTTCTGACGTACGGCGGCAATGACAGTGTTTTACGGAATACGCGCCCCCCGGGGTTAGGCAGGCGAAAGGACTATGTATGGCGCATCGATGGCCGAGCCGGTTTGCGGCCATGGCACTGGCGCTGATTGAGCCGGCTTACGCTGAGACAACCGTCCCGGATGACTTCCCGCGTTTCATCGTGCCCGGCTACGACGGGGAAATGGACGCGCTGCGGCGGCTGATGTGGCTCCACTATCCCGGCGGCGGACCCAAGGCCACGCTGTGGGATGAGTGGTTGGCGACACCTTCCTTATGGCCGGCGGTCAATACAAACGGCCACGCGGACACGATGCGGCGGGATTGGCGGGCGGCGCTGAGCGGACGCATCATTGACAGCGAGGGATATGTTGCGACGCACCAGCACACGTCCATCGCACACCAACTGGGTTGGCCGTTTCCGTTCTGGGCGCAGGGGCATGGAGGTTGGGGATGGCACTTCAATCTCGACGGCGTTTCCCGGGCATGGCACGGAACTGAAGTGAAGACGCAGGAGGGCTGGACCATCGATAACGCCGCGGACCGCGGCATCCGCGATGGGGCATGGAACTTAACTCTCGAAGGGCCGTTTGCGTCGGCGGCCCCGCCGGCCCTGCGCATCGACCCGTATAACGCGCCATTCCTGCAACTGCGGTGGCGTGCGTCGGGGCTCGGCGATGCGCAACCCTACGTGGAATGGACGACGGAAGAAAGCCCCGAACACTCGCCGGAGCGCCGCTTTCGCTTCGAGGCGATTGAATCCGACGACTTCGTGCATACGATGATTCCCGTGTACCGGCATCCGGGCTGGCGCGGACCCATCAGCGGACTTCGCATTCAATTCGGCAACCGACTGCCCGGCGGGACGGTCGGGATTCAGTCCATCTTCACGCAGTACGACACACGGCACAACATCAATAATCAGAACTTCGTGCGCGGGTGCGCCCAATACTTCAACTGGACCGGCGACGTTCCGTTTCTCCGCGAACAAATCAATCGGATGCGGATCGCGCTGCGGTACATCATGACGGAATTTCACGCGGACACGGAAAATCTGGTATTGACAACGTGGGTCGGCCACGAAGGCACGAGCGGCATCGAACGAAAACCTGACGGAACAAAAGTGATCCATTCCGGCCGCGGCATCGGCAACAACTACTGGGACCTGCTCCCAATGGGCTACAAGGACTGTTACGCGACGTACCAGTATTACGACGCGCTGCGCGTCATGGCGTCCATCGAACGGGCAATCATGCGCCATCCGGACTGGGGCGTCGAGCGCGGAGCGCTGGCATTCACGCCCGAAGCACTCGAGCGCCGCGCCGCGCGAGTCAAGGAAAAGGGGAACGATGTGTTCTGGAACGAGGAGACCGGGCGTTTCTTCTGCTCGCGCGACATCAATGGCGCGGGACATGACTACGGTTTCACGTTTCTGAACCTCGAGGCCATCTATTACGGTTTTGCGGCCGAGGAGCACGCGAAATCGATAATGGACTGGATCTGCGGCGATCGGATCGTCGAGGGCGACACCTCCACCGGGGCGGACATTTACCATTGGCGCTTCGGGCCGCGCGCGACCACCAAACGCAATATCGATTACTATCTGTGGGCATGGTCGTCGCCAGAGTCCATACCCTTCGGCAATCAAGTGCAGGACGGCGGCGCGGTGATGGGCTTTTCCTACTATGACCTGATGTCGCGGCTGGTGGTGCGCGGGCCGGACAGCGTGACGCCGCGCATTCGCGAAATCGCGAATTGGTTCGATGAAGTGACGGCGGCCGGCGGGTATCGCAAGTACTACGACGGCTCGCG
This sequence comes from Candidatus Hydrogenedentota bacterium, assembly GCA_045863315.1. GTDB lineage: Bacteria > Hydrogenedentota > Hydrogenedentia > Hydrogenedentales > SLHB01 > JABWCD01. Next base: position 42,614 of record BTUX01000004.1, read on the forward strand.
CGACGGCACATTACAGGGCGGGGGCACCCCGGGCGGACTCGGCCTCGACCATGAATTTTTCGAGAGCTTGCTGCTTCCGCAGGTCCTGATTCGCGGTTTCCTGGGATTTGAGGCGCACCCCGACGGCTTCTCGCTCAATCCGCGCCTGCCTTCAGACTGGCCAGGATTGACGGTAACTCGAATTCGATTCCGTGATCTTGCGCTCGATGTGACGGCCACCCACGATTCCGTTGAGGTAAGGGTGTTGGAATCGAACGGACACGAAGGAACGACGTATACCGTTACGATGGTCGCGGACGGCTGGACGCCGCGGCTCGCGGAGTTGGGTTCCGGCGCGGCGCCGTCGACGACGCTGCGCTTCACGAAAACCTGAACGAAACGGCCGGATTGATCCGCAATCCTTCCTTGCCGCCGATGGGCGAGGAACCCGTCGACTATCCATGTTTGCTTTTGTCTATCGTTCAGGCCGGCACTTACCCCATCTGCTTCATCATCAGGTGCGTGAAGATGCCGGAGCCCGGCAGGTTTTGGCCACCGTCGGCCACGATGAGCGTGCCGGTAATATAGGTTGCAAGCGGAGACGCTAAAAACACTGCGAGTTGTCCGATATCGTCCACGGTGCCATACCGTTTGATTGGGAGTTCCTCGAGCAACGCTTGCCGCAAACCTTCGGGCAAGAGCCGGTTGAAACCCTCCGTGGCTTCGATCGGGCCGGGAGCGATGCTGTTGCAGCGAATGCCGTATTTGCCCCATTCCAGCGCGAGGTTGCGCATGAGATTGTCGATGCCGGCCTTCGCCGCACCGACATGCGATTGCATCGCGTAAGGCAAGAAGGCTTGACCGGCGGAGATGAAAATGACGCTGCCCTGCGTCTTCTGCAACTGCGGGAACGCGGCCCGGCACGCGTTGAACGACCCAAGCAGGTCGATGTCGATCACCGACTTGAACCCGTTCGGACTCAACACCTCCGCGGGGCAGGGGAAGTTGCCGGCCGCCCCGCACACCAGCACGTGCATCGGACCGAGCTTCTCCTCGGATGCCGCCATCGAGGCCTCGACCGCCTTGAAGTCTCGGACGTCCGCCGCGACACCGCACACGTGTGCGCCGAGCGATTCGAGCTCTTTTGCCGCGGCGTCGAGCCGTTCCTGTTTGCGTCCGCAGATTCCGATGTTCGCGCCCACGGCGGCGAAGTTCTTTCCAATGCCGAGATTGATGCCGCTCCCCCCGCCGGTAATGAACACCGTCTTCCCCTTGAACAGGTCTCTCGAAAAAACTTTGTCAATCAGCACCGACGCTCTCCTCGTATTTGCGAGCTTACCCGTCCCGTCACCTACGACAACAGGTCTCCCGCGCTTTTTCAGATGGTCTCTTCACACCGTGCGACACACCCAATCCGCGATCAATCGAGCGATGACCCAGTCAAGCCAGGCGCTTGCCCGTGGAACTCAACGACAACGATGCGTGCAAGACGCCTTTTTCCCGTCCCATCGCGTTGGCCATTTCGCGGATCAGGTGGGCCCGCCCGCGGATCATGATGACTTCGGCGCACAAATCGTGCGTGAGGTGCACGTGGGTGGCGGCTAGGACGTTGCTGTGGTGATGGTGCTGCAGGTGGGTCAGCCGATCGCTTAGTCCGCGTACGTGGTGGTCATACAGCAATGTGACCGTGCCGATCGCCTCTTCGTCGCGCTCCCATTCGCCCTCGACCAGCTTGGCGCGGATCAGGTCGCGGATGAATTCCGACCGGTTCGTATACCGGCTGTCCCGCACCAGCCTCTCCAGCTTGGCCAGCAACGGTTTTTCGAGCGAAAAACTAACGCGTTCCAGCTCCGACATGGCTTTGCACCCCTATACCCATCCGCCTTGGCTGGACTCAATTCGGTCGTTCCTTGTGTACGAGCCAGCCTTCGTCGAAGGCCGTATGCTTAATCGAGTAACGCCGGTACGTGTAGGTAATGTGAATCCTGCCGTCCGCGGCCTGGATGATACACGGATACGAAAACTCGCCCCAATCCTGCTCCAACACCTTCATCTCGCCCCAGGTCCTTCCGTCGTCGGCGGACTGTATCAGGTTGAGAGGCGTACGGTCGGATTGGTCCGTATCGTTGTACACTAGAAGGACCCTGCCGCTTTTCAGTTTTGTCATCGCGATTCCGGAATCGGGGCACTTGAGTTCGGACCGTTCGGGTTTCGTCCACGTTTCGCCGCCGTCCGTCGAAACGCTCTGCAGGATTCGAGGATGACCGCGCATCAGCGAGAACAACTCGCCGTTGTCGCGCTGAATCACGGTGGGCTGCTCGCCGCGATCCATGAATCCGATTCTGCGCCATGTGTCATTCTCGCCCAGGACGAGTAGGAAACCCGCGTATCTGTCGTCCAGGTGCCCGCTGATGGGCACGGCGAGCCGTCCGTCCTGAAGCGTGAGAGGCGCGTTACGCGGAAGCCAGCGGTAGCTGTCCGGCACCTCTCGGTCCTCCGTCCACGTTTCGCCGTGGTCCGCCGACGTGCGCACCATGAGCCGGCATTCCGACCAGCCCGCGCCCCGACGAAGGGGGCGGCTGCTTTCCATTCGACCCCACAGGATCCACATGCGCCCGTCCGGCCCCTGGAAAATCACCGCGTTGCCCGGCGGCTGCTCGGGGTTCCAGATGATTCGCTCGGGCTTTGACCACCCGCAGTCGCCGCTCTTCATACGAGCGAGATACAACGCTTGATCGTCGGACGACTCATAGCTTCCGGCATACCACAGGCACAACAGATCGCCGTTCGCCGCTTCCGCGATGGTCGAGCAGTGGTGCACAGCGACGCCCGGAATCTTGGTGAAGATGAGCTGCGAGGAGAACGACATCGCGCCGTAGGGATCGGGTGTCTCCCGCCTTGGCCCGTGCGTGTCGAGCGGTGTGCCCTCAGCCGCGGTCTCCGCCGGCACCGCCGGTTTGCCCGCCAGCAGCGCCTGGATCGCGCTTTCAAGCGCATCCAACCCGCCGCGGTATACGATTTTGCCCTGCGCGTCGACCAGGAAAAACTCGGGCGTCACGAGCGCGCCGAATTGTCTTGCGGCATTCCCTGACGGGTCTCGATAAATAGGGAAACGCAGTCCGTTATTCTGAAGGAACGCGCGCAACTCCTCGCCGTCTTCCGCGGAATTGCTTGCGATGCCCACGAAGAGCACATTTCGCTCCCTGTATCGCTCGTGCAGCGCGCTGATATCCGCAATGCGTCTCGCCGTGGTTTCGCAGCGCGAGGAAAGAAACACGATCGCGGTGCCGCGGCGTTCCGCGTAGTTCGTCATCGTGCGCGGAAGGCCGTCTAGCGTTTCAAACCTTACCGGCCCCGCGAGTTCGCCCGGACCCATCGCCATGGATTGAATTCCCATGAACAGAAGAGTCATCAAGATCGCCGCACTACGCATGGGTCCCCTCCAACTATTCAAACGCCGTCCACGCGGGCAGCCCATTCGTTTTCGGCGTGCTCCGTCGCAACCTGATTCAGGCATTTGCGCAACCATTGTATGCGCCGCACCGGCCATTTGCTATCATGATTTTTACCGTTCAAACAAGGAGGCGCGTGGAATGCGTTTAGTCCGGATTTCTCACACCCACGCGCGTTGGAGGATACAACATGGTACAGTGCGCGCCGTTATGCATTGTCGCCGCGCGGCACGGCAGAACAGGTGGTGGGTGTGAAAAATCCTCACCCCAATCACTCCCATGCTTTCTTCAGAGCATTTCTCAGCAGTCGCCTCCCGTCAACGGGGTCGACTGATGAGAAATGCGGATTAGACGGCATGTCGCGGCGGGAGTTCGTGCGCAACACGGGAATGGCCGCAGCCGCGGTGGCGGCGCCGATCCGGCCCCGACGAGCCCTCCACCGCTCGGGTGACCGTCCCGATACTCCGGTCGCGGTCCATTGCGTGAAGGAAGTCCACTTCCAGAGCAGCGTAGTCTACGCCGACGCCTACAATGACGTGGACGTCGACGTGATTGCCACGGCGCCGGATGGCTCGCAGCGGCGGATACCGGCTTTCTCGCGTGGCAAGGTGTGGACCTGCCGGTTCTCCGCTTCCGTCCTGGGAGAACACACGCTCGTCACCGAATGCACGAATCCCGAGGATGCGGGGCTTCACCAGCAGAAGGTCACGGTCCGCGTGGAGCCGTACGCGGGGGACAATCCCCTCTACCGGCATGGCCGGCTGCGGGTGAGCGCGGACAAGCGACGGCTCGAGCATGTGGACGGCACGCCTTTCCTTTGGATCGGAGACACGTGGTGGATGGGACTGTCGAGCCGCTTGAAGTACCCCGACGATTTCGAGCGGTTAACCGATGATCGCGTGGACAAAGGATTTAATGTCATCCAAATCATCGCAGGCCCCTATCCCGATATGGACACATGGGACCCGCGTGGCCGAAACGAGGCCGGTTTTCCTTTTCGCGACGAACTCGCCGGCGTGCATTTCGACTATTACGATTCCGCCGACGTCAAACTGAGACATCTTGTCGAATCGGGCCTCATGCCGTGCATCGTCGGCATGTGGGGTTATTACCTGCCCCGACTCGGCGTGGACAAGGCCAAGAGATTCTGGCGGTACCTCGTCGCGCGATACGGCGCCTACCCGGTGGCGTGGTGCATCTGCGGCGAGGGCACGATGCCGTATTACCTCTCCGAAACCCGGGAACAGGACGCGGCGGCGCAGAAGGCGGGCTGGACCGAGGTGATGCGCTACGTGCGCGAGATCGACCCGTATCGGAA
>BTUX01000005.1:0-46802 GCA_045863315.1 Candidatus Hydrogenedentota bacterium
AGTCGCTCCCGTCATCGGGAGCGACTGGTGAGAAATGCGGGCTAGTGAGTCGCGGAGTCTCCCGATCGTCGACGACAACCTGGCACGACTAGGACTTCTCCGCGGGCTCGCCGTTTGATGGATTTGTTTAATTGACTGAACACGATGTCGCGCTTATGCTCAGAACCAAGGGGAAGTGGGGCTGGGGCGCGGTCCGAGGCATGCGGTTCGTCGCTCCCACGCATTCGGAAGTGGTTCTGCGAGGAATTCAGACCTGTATCGGTGGTTGGGGTAATCAGGAGTATCCAGAATGTAGCTGACCGCGGTCGCCAACTCGAGGGGGTAAGGCCATGTCGTACGATCGGTCCGAGTTCGTAAAGAGGGGCATTCGGGGTCGCCGTGGGGCGGTCCGACTACTTACGGTGTTCCTCACGGGGCTTGCGCTGTCCGGGAGCAAGGCTGAAGCGCAGGGCCTTCCCTACGGCATGAAGCTGAGCACCCCTCAGGAACGGAGCGCCACCGTCGAGGCGCTTCGCGTGCAAGCGGAGACGGAGAAGGCTGACGCCGTGGCAATTGCCGCGTCGTTGGGCATGCCGGTCGTTGGGTTCACTCCCGCGGGTGAGTACTTCGAGCTGATTCGGTTCGAGGACGGCCGTCCCAATTACGCGATTACCACCAATGTGAACGCCGCCATCTCGACTGCGGCCAATCTGGTGCGCAACACCGCGCCCTATAATGTGAACGGATCGGGGGAAGTCGTGGGCGTCTGGGATGCCGGGAGCGTCCTGTACACGCACCAGGAGTTCGGCGGCAGGGTGTTGGTGTTGGATGGCGCCGCGAGCCACTATCATGCCACGCACGTGGGCGGTACCATCGGCGCCGCGGGGGTGACCGCCAGCGCGTTGGGAATGGCGCCGGCCGTTTATATCGACTCGTATGACTGGAATTCCGATTCGAGCGAGATGGCATCGCGGGGCATGGTGAGCGCCGGCCAAGCGGGCACGATTCAGCTCTCGAATCACTCCTACGGTACCGTTGCGGGGTGGATCTACGGCGCCTACTCCGGCAACTTGGGGTGGCACTGGTTCGGCGTGTATGGCGAGCGGGAAGACCGCGGGTTCGGCCAGTACGGCGGCAGTGCGCAAAACTGGGACAGTATCGCCTATAGCGCACCTTACTACCTCATTGTGGCGAGCGCCGGAAACGACCGGGATGACAGTGCGCCAAGTAACGGCACCACCTTCTACTACTGGAACGGCGGCTGGCAGTCGAAGAGTTACGATTCCTCCACGGACCCGTACGGCGACGGCTACGATAACGGCGGGTACGACACGATTGGGTACAAAGGCAACGCGAAGAATATTTTGACTGTTGGCGCGACCCTTGATGCCGTTTCCGGCGGCGTCCGGTACCTGCCGAATGGGACGGTCACGTTGTTCAGCTGTTGGGGGCCCACCGACGACGGAAGGGTGAAACCGGACCTCGTCGGAAACGGCAATGCGCTGTTTTCGACGGACAATGCGAGTAATTCCTCCTACGCGACGTTGTCCGGTACCAGCATGTCCTCCCCGAATGTAACGGGGTCCGCGGCCCTGCTGCTCGATCTCTATGGCAACCTTTTTCCCGGTGGCTATATGCTTGCGAGCACGCTGAAGGGCCTGCTGATTCACACCGCAGACGACATGGGCAACGCCGGCCCGGATTATGCCTACGGGTGGGGGATGGTGGACACCGAGGCGGCGGCCAATCACATCCGCGGTCAGGCCCTGAACCCATCGTCGTACCGGATCGTGGAATCTCTACTGGACGGTACGACCCCTTCCGAGAGTTATGCCTTCACGTGGGACGGCTCAAGCCCGATCCGAGCCACCCTGTGCTGGACGGATCCTGCCGGGCCGGCCCAATCGGGACTGGATATTACAACGCCGGCGCTGGTCAATGACCTTGACTTGAGAATTCTGGGGCCCGGCGGCTCGCCCGCGTATCAACCGTTTGTATTGAACGGGGCGAGTCCGGCATCTCTTGCCACAACGGGCGACAACTCCGTCGACAACATCGAGCAGGTGCTCATTGCGTACCCGCCGACGGCGGGCGTCTACACGGTGCAAGTGACCCACAAAGGCACCTTGACGAACTCGCAGCAGGTGTATTCGCTGCTGATCAGTGGAATGGCTGACGCCGCGACCGTCGCCACGCCCGTCATCAGCCCCGCCGGCGGCTCCTATGCCGGGTCCGTCAACGTCACGATAACTTGCGCCACCAGCGAGGCGACGATTCGCTTTACGACGGACGGAACGGAACCCACCTCCTCTTCCACCCTTTACAGCGGCGCATTTCAACTGACGTCGTCGACAACCGTGAAGGCGCGGGCGTTCAAGTCCGGCATGAGCGACAGTTCCGTCGCGACGGCGGTCTATACGATTACCGTTCCGCCCACTGTGCTCTTTCCGTCCGCCTCCGGGATCACGCTGACGCGCGGGCAGTACTACAACGTGCAGTGGACGGGATTCACGGCGCTGAACGTGACCATCGAACTATGGAAGACCAACGCGCTCTATCTGCGGCTGGTGGCGGCGACACCCAACGACGGCGAACATACCCTCCAGATTCCCCTTGACTTGCCCTCTGCGTCGGATTACTACATGAAGGTCAGATCGACCACCAACGCATATGAGGTGGACGGCTCGAACAGCTTCTTCACCATCAGCGGTTCCACCGTACCCTTGGTGGAGTATCCGTCGGCGCGCGACTTGTCGCTGACGCCCGGCCAGACGTACACCATACTTTGGGCGGGCTTTACCTCCGCTGATGTGAAAATCGAGCTATGGAAGACGAACGCGCTGTATCAGACCTTGTTCACGACAACGCCGAACGACGGCGCGCAAGCCTGGACGGTGCCGGGGAATCTCCCCACCGCTACGGATTACTATCTCAAGGTCCGGTCTACAACCGATGCATGGGAAGTAGATGGTTCGAACAACTTCTTCCGCATCGGGCCGCCGTTGCCGCCGGCCGTCGTGTTCCCCACAAACCAGAACGTCACCTTGGCCCCGGGCCGAATGTACCTACTGCGATGGGAAGGCTTTAGCAGCAGCACGGTGAAAATCGAGTTGTGGAAGTTCAACGGCACGACGGACGCGCTCTATCGCATCATCACGAACTCGACCGTCAACGACAACACGGAGTATTGGACGGTGCCGACCGATCTGCCGGCCGCTTCCGACTACTACATCAAGGTTCGTGGAAACCAAGTCTCGGAAGTGGACGGCTCCAATTGGTACATGACCATCGAGGCGCCCAGCTCGATCGCGACGCTGACCAACGGCGTCACGGTGTATTATCTGAGCGGAAATGAAAGCAGCGAACAGTTCTTCAAGATTACAGTCCCGCCCGGGATGACGAACCTTATATTCAAAACGTATGCCGCGTCGAACAGTACGGGGGACGGAGACCTGTATGTCAGGTTTGGGTCGCCTCCCACGACTTCGTCGTACGGCTACGCGTCGCTCGGCGTCACGTGCGTAGAGGAGATAAACGTGAGTTCGCCGGGGGCAGGAGACTATTACGTCATGATTCATGGTTACTCGGCGTTTTCGGGGATGCACTTATTTGTCCTGACCTACTGACGATCAAGCCGCAGAATCAACCCTGCACCGCCATCCAACGGCACGGAAGGCGATGCAAGGTCATTGTTGCGGGAGCGTCTCGAAGCGAAGGGCCGCCTTGTAATGTGCCGACCGCGAACGGTATCATGTAGGCGTCTGGAGGCTGCATGAAGATTATTCTTGCCAAACCGCGCGGCTTTTGCGCGGGAGTGGAGCGCGCGATCAAGTGCGTTGAACAGGCCCTCGAACGCTTCGGCCCGCCTGTCTATGTTCTCAACGACATCGTGCACAACGCGCATGTGGTAAACACCTTGAAGGCAAAGGGCGCGGTCTTCGTCAAGAATCTCGATGACGTGCCGCCGGGATCGCATCTGCTGTTCAGCGCGCACGGCGTCGCTCCGGATCGCTTCGAGCACGCGGAGCGGTACCACATGGAGGTGATCGACGCGACGTGTCCGTTGGTGGAAAAGGTGCACAATGAAGCACGCCGGTTCGCGTCACGCGACTTCACCATCGTGCTTATCGGCGAGGAGGGCCACGACGAGACGGTCGGCACAATGGGCTGGGCGCCCGAGCATATCCGGCTGGTGTTCAGCGAAGAAGACGTAGAGAAGCTCGAAGTGGCCGACCCCGACAAGGTGTCCTATATTACGCAGACCACCCTGAGTGTCGACGAGTGCGAACGCGTGATCCGGGCATTGAAACGCCGGTTTCCGAACATCCAGGGACCCCCGAAATCGGACATCTGTTACGCGACCACCAACCGCCAGACCGCCGTGAATGCGTTGTCGCCCGCGGCGGACATCGTGCTCGTCGTGGGTGACCGCGAAAGTGCGAACTCGAACCGGCTCGCGGAGATTTGTCGCGCCAAAGGCAAGCCGGCGTATTTGATCAGCGACGCCGCCATGATTGATGAAGAATGGCTCGAGGGCGTCGACACCATTCTGCTGACGGCCGGCGCATCGGCGCCCGAAGAATTGGTGCAGGGCGTAATTGATTTCTTCCGTGACCGCGGCCCAGTCGAAGTGGTTGAGAGCGAGGTCATGATGGAAGACGTCCATTTCAAGCTGCCTTCCGAACTGGCCGCGGCGAAATAGCCGAGATCCGCAACCCACGACCTTGTCTCCCCCGCTGTCAGTCTTATCGAAGGCTGCCCATGAGCGGTCACGTCCCCGTCAACTGATTGCCCGACAGGTCCGTTTCCATGGGGCGGGACCACGGGGCGGGACCCCTTCAAAAATCCGGAAACGCGTGGTATAGTACAGCTTCCTATGGGCAGCGGAACGACATGGTGGCGAGCGGTCGTGGTGTCGCTGGCGGTTTGGGCCGCCGGTTGCCAGCAGGGTCAGGAGACGACGGCCGCGGCCGTCGCGCACGCGGAGCGCGCGGAAGAATCTGTAGCGAGCGAAGCGCCCGAGACGCCGGATCCCCTCGATCAGTTGGATGCCGCCCTCGCCTCGTTGAACGACGCGGACGCCGCCGCGTACTTGAGTCCGACTCCCGATCGCCCAACTCGCGCCGACGATGAGTTGCCGAGCGTCCAGGAGCTATCGGGTGAGGTGGCCGAATTGCGCCAGCAGGTCGCGCGGCTGCAGGAAACGCTCGACCTGACCCTCTCCTATCTGGTGGGCGAGCTACACGAGGAGAACCGCGAATTGCGCGCGCAAATGCGCGAGCGAGACTCCGAGGCCCGGAGCGCGGCCGCAACGACGCGGGATTATCATCCGATTCCGACGCCGTTGGCGGAGCCCGCGAATCCGGCGCCGCCCGTCACGCGCGTGGATTACGGCGAAGCGGGCTATCTTGCAATCAAGGAATGGGGTCGCACTCCGGAACAGGCCCTCGAAGTCGGCGCAAGTACATCGTCGTTGCGCGGCATGATTTGCGCAATTCCGCCCGGCCTCAGTCAGGAGGAACTGATCGCGGTGGGCAAGAAGATTCGCATGGACTGCGAGGGGTACGACAATGTCAATGTCGAGGTATTCGACGATGAATCCGCAGCGCGCCGGTACGCGGATGAAAACGTTCGCTCGGCGCAGCACTACGTCATGAATATCATGCGACACAAGGCGTCAGGCCGCGACGTCATCCTGCTCGCACGAAAGAACGGGACCCACGAAGTCGTCGTGATCGAATAGCGCGCCTACTGTGGGCGATGGCTGACGGCCCCCTTACATCGTCCGCTCCTGGTTCTTGATCTTGTTCCACGCCGCGATCGCATCCTCCGGAGTAAGCGCCTTGTTTTCGCCGAAGACGTGGTCGTGCCTCCGGATCATCTTGTCGTGGGCCCGTTGAAGGGCGCCTTTGAGCGTAAATCGGCCTTCTTCCTCCGCCGCCGCCGCCGCCGCCAACATGACAAATAGCGTGTCGCCGAACTCCTCCTCGGAGTGCTCGTTATCGGCCGATCCCAACGCATCCACCATTTCTTCCGCTTCTTCTCTCGCGTATCGCGCGAAGCTCAACGAAGATTGCTCCCGGTCCCAAGGGCATCCTTCCGGTCCCCGAAGGTACCTTGCCAGACCGATGAGCGCCTCAAACCAATCCGATTCGGTTTCCGGTTGATGCCGTAAGTGAGGATACATAGTCTTTCTCTCTCGCAAGTGCTACTCAGCCTGACTCGCAGGACCAACAACCCGCCTATGATAATCGAATGGTTCCGTTTGAATCCCGCAGTTCTCAACCCCGGTATGCCGGCAGAAAGGCGCACGGTATCGGGAAGGCCCACCGAGTCACAAACCATCGCGTATCCGCACGCAGCACTTCGGACAGACCAGGGGCGGCTTCCACTGTATGCGGTCGCCGCCCCGGTTAGATACTCAGTCCAGTCGCGTTCCTAACGCCAAGGTACTGAACGATTCTCCTCCGTTGAAGTTGTCATTCCTGGCACATGCGTGGCATGTCCAACCCTGGCGTCAGGATACGTACACGGACTACACATAGGCTGGACCACCTCCTTTCCGGCATCGCTGCGCATCCCGACCGCTCCCCAGCGAGGGTCATTGTCGCCCCGGGCCTTTTACTAATGATAACACGGGCCATGCGCATTTCATTCAAGCGGTGGCGCCGACATTACCGGGCCGAAGATCCGCACTATTGGTACTTCGGCAATCTTGAAGACCCCAACGACCGCGGCTATGATGCGTTGCGTCGCCTCTTCCTGATCGAAATCGCCGGTGTTTTTGAATCCTTGTGGAAATCGAATGAACGGTAAGAAAGTCGATCTCGGCGGCGATGGCAAGCCGTTGACCGATAATCCCTTCGCGAAATTGCGGGGACTTCGCGATGAGCTGCCCGCCGGCAAGTCCGAACCTGCAAACGCGATGCCGTTGGCCGATGCCCCGATTCGCGACTCCGCGCCGTATTCCGTCTCAAAGAGCCGGAAAGGCGGCCTTCCCCTGTCGATCGAGAACCGTCCGGGAAACAGGGTTGTGACCGTCGTACGAAATGTCAGTGGCGACGCGCAGGCCCTGCTTTCCGTGCTGAAACGGAAATGCGGCGCGGGCGGGGTCGTGCGCGACGGCGCAATCGAAATCCAGGGCGATCACCGCGCCACGATCGAAGCCTTCCTCGCTCGTCGGTGAAAACCGCTTGTCATTCTACCCTTCGGTATGGGACAATCTCGTGTTTACGCATCCAAGCCAACTCACAAGGAGATCTCCGTGAAGACCAAGATCCTTATCGTGTTGTTTGCAGCGCTTCTGGGGTTGCCGATGACCGCCTTCGGCGCGAAAGGCGACGCCGCGCAGGAAGCGAAGGAGCCCCAGGCGGCCGCCAAGAGCGACGCCAAACTCGAGACCGACGAAGAAAAGTTTTCCTACATCATCGGCGCCGATGTCGGCACAAACCTGCGACAGGAGAAGTTGAAAATCAATTTCGAATCCTTCTTGAAAGGTCTGCGGGACGCCGTCGAAGGCAAGGAACTCGCCCTGTCCCGGCAGGAGATGGAGGCCATCTTCAATGCATTCCAGGAAAAAATGATGGCCGAAGTACGCGCGGAGCGCGCGGAGCAGGCCGAAAAGAACCTGAGCGAAGGAAAGACCTTTCTCGCGGAGAACGCGAAAAAACCGGGTGTGAAGACCCTTCCGAGCGGGCTTCAGTACCTCGTCGTGGAGTCCGGCTCGGGAGAACAGCCGACGGCCTCGGACACCGTCCGCACGCACTATCGCGGGACCTTTATCGACGGCACCGAGTTCGACAGCAGCTACAAACGCAATGAACCTGCCGAGTTTCCAGTCACTGGTGTGATCAAAGGTTGGACGGAAGCGTTGCAGTTGATGCACGTGGGCGACAAGTGGAAGCTGTTTATTCCTTCGGATCTCGCCTACGGCCCGCAGGGGCGAGGCGCGCAGATGCCGCCGAACGCGACACTCATCTTCGACATCGAGCTTCTCGAAGTCGTAAAAGATGACGCGGACGCCGCGGACGGCACCGTCAAGATTCAGCAGTAGCGCCGGTTACAGAATGCTTCGACCCTTGTCGCCATACCACGTGATCGGCGGACATGGGACCCAGGAACGGAATGCGGCGCGGGGCCGGTCTGCCGGCTTCGCGCCGTCGCGTTTCGAGGTGAAGTGCTCCCCGCTTACGATCGCCTTCTTCGTCCCGGCACCGTAGCGGACATGACCGCCGCTCGCGGACAGATAGATTGGGGACAGGTCGTGCTTCTCGCGGGCCTCGCCGCTTGTATCGCCGTCCTTTGGGACACCCCGGCGCTCTACCCGCTCCGGCTGCTGGTCGTCTTCTTCCACGAATTGAGCCACCGCGCCGCCGCAGTCGTTACCGGCGGTCGAATCGTTGAGATTCAGTTGAACGCTCAGGAAGGCGGCCTCTGTGTGACAAGCGGAGGCAGCCGGTTTGCCGTGCTATCCGCGGGGTACCTTGGGAGCCTTGCGTGCGGAGCGTTTATCGTGATCGTCGCATCGCGCACGCGCGCCGACCGGGGGCTATCCTCGGCTCGATCTTGTGTCTGGCCGCCGTGCTGTGGGTGCGGCCGTTTCCTGGTTTTGGGTTCGCATTCACCGTCTCAAGCGGCATTGTCCTTCGCCGACGCGGGCGGGGGCTCGTCGTGGAACGAATACCCGGCGCGCGGCACCTCCTACACCCCCGTATTCCTCGACGCCGCGACCGTGACCGGCGGCAAACATATGGAGGCCTGCCGCGAACGCATTGAAGATGACGAAAACCTCGGCATGCTGAGCGACGAGATCGCCGCGGCCGAAAAGGCAGGGGTCTTCGAGGCGGGGCTTTCCGAGCCTGCGCGGTTATTGGGTGAACTGCCTGCTCGGATCAACAGCGCGTACGATTCGGCCGCCGGCATTTATTGGACCGCCGGTGTCGATCGCACAGCGGCGGACAAAGCGCGAAAAGTGATACTGGACGCGCTCGTCGCGCTCCGAAAGCGGGGACAACAGGGTTAAGCGAGTGCATCCTTCCCTTCGAATCGCCGTTACCGCCACCGTGGGCTGCACTGCGGCGATACGTGGACGCATTCGCTTCGCGGACCTTCAGCGCGTAGAGTACCCCCACTGGTGGCGCATGCCCGACCGTGCGGCGCTGTTGGACGGATTGCTGGCCCTGCGCGCGGCCCTGGGAAAAGTTGAAGGCGAAAACCGGTGAACGTATCCTCAGCGCAGGGCTTGCGTCGGAACTTCGCGTGCGACCTTCAGGTGCGATCATGAACGTACGTCATACCATCGCTTTAACGGTTCTGCTGCTCGCGTTCGCGGGACTTGGAACAAAGGCCTCGGCGGATTCAGGCGCGCCCGCCGGCTGGGAAACCTTCTCGAAGCGCGACGAGATCAGGCCCGAGTTCGCATACGACGCGAATGGCGGCGTGAACGGCAAGGGCGCGTTCATCATTCGCACCGACGAACGAGAAGGCCTCGACGGCCACTGGCGCGGGACGCTGCCGGTCAAAGGGGGACACTTCTACAAGTTCAGCGCCCTGCGCCGAGACACGGGCATGGCCTCGACGCGGCGGTTCGCGTTTGCGCGCATTTTCTGGCAGGACGACAAGGGCGGCGCTGTATTGCGCGACGAGCCCGGCGCGCACTCCTACGCGGGCGGCAGACCGCCGGTTTCCGAACCGGAGTATCCGGCGGAGACCCACAGCGGTGCTTCGGAGTGGACCGAGATTTCCGGCGTGTATCGGGTTCCGTCGAAAGCGACGCGCGCAGTAATCGAATTGTACCTTCGCTGGGCGCCGAACGCGCAGGTGGAATGGAGCGACGTGTCGCTTGTCGAATGCGACGCCCTGCCCGAACGCAAAGTGAAACTCGCCGCGATTCACTTCCAACCGAGCGGCAAGGGGTCCGCGGAGGAGAATTGCAGGTTGTTCGCGCCGCTGATCGGGAAAGCCGCGGCGGAGGGCGCGGACCTGATCGTACTGCCGGAGACGATCACGATCTGTGGAAATGGCTTGTCCTACGCGGAGGCGGCCGAGCCGATCCCCGGGCCTTCGACGCGTTACTTCGGCGAGTTGGCCAGGGAGCATAAAGTGCATCTTGTGGTGGGACTGGTCGAACGCGACCGGCATCTTGTCTACAACGTGGCGGTGCTGATTGGCCCGGGCGGCGAACTCATCGGGAAATACCGCAAAGTCACCTTGCCAAGGACGGAGGAGTCCGAGGGCGTGGTACCGGGTGACGAGTATCCGGTGTTCGACACGGCGTTCGGCAAGGTGGGCATGATGATCTGCTACGACGGGTTCTTCCCCGAACCGGCGCGGAGGCTCAGCATGAACGGTGCGGAGATCATCGCGTTTCCAGTCTGGGGCTGCAATCCAATGCTTGCCGCCGCCCGCGCCTGCGAAAACCATGTTTATGTCGTGAGCAGCACGTACACCGACGCAAACGCGAACTGGATGATCACCGGCGTATACGATCAGGAAGGCCGCGTGATCGCGCAGGCCACGGACTGGGGCACGGTCGCGATTGCGGAAGTCGACTTGAACAAGCGGCTGTACTGGTCCAGCCTCGGCGATTTCCGCTCGGAAATCCCCCGGCACCGTCCCGAGTGGACGGCGGAAACACGGGAATGACGGCAAGGCCTCTCCGCATGGTTCTGAACGCCTAGGTCGGATGTGAGACCACCCGATTGCGACATCTGGGACCTCCACGCTCATCTCTCCGGCGTTCCGGGCCGGACCCCGGACGAACGCATGGCGCAACTCATCGAATTCGCTGACCGGATGGGCGTCGCCCGCCTGTGCATCTTCATGGGCATGGAGTGGGAGTATGACCCGTCTCCGGAAAAGTTGCGCGTGGAAAACGACGAAGTGCTTCAGGCGTTAAGTCATTGGCACCACCGTGCGTTCGGTTTCGTGTACCTCAACCCCAACCACGTGGACGCGAGCCTCGCCGAACTCGACCGCTGCGTGGGCGAGGGGCCAATGGTCGGCGCGAAGCTTTGGGTTGCCCGACGCTGCAACGCGCCGGAACTCGATTCGATCGTGCGGCGGGCCGTTGAACTGAAGGCGCCGATCTTTCAGCACACCTGGATTAAGATCACCGGCAATTTGCCGGGGGAATCGACGCCGATGGACCTTGCTGAACTTGCCGCGCGCCACCCCGATGCCCGCTTTGTTTGCGGCCATACCGGCGGCGACTGGGAACTCGGCATCCGCGCGGTGCGACCGCACAAGAACATCTGGGTCGATCTCGGCGGAGGAAATCCCACGTCTGGCTTCACCGAGATGGCGGTGCGCGAACTGGGGGCGGACCGCGTGCTGTA
The DNA here is from genome assembly GCA_045863315.1 of Candidatus Hydrogenedentota bacterium. Taxonomy (GTDB): domain Bacteria; phylum Hydrogenedentota; class Hydrogenedentia; order Hydrogenedentales; family SLHB01; genus JABWCD01. The sequence goes on from BTUX01000005.1 coordinate 11,316, forward strand.
CGGCAGCGACATCGGCGGGCGAAGCCTGGCGTCGCAACTTGCCAAGGTCTACGGCGCGCGCATTTCGAATGACGACAAGCGTGCGATACTCGGCGAAAACCTGAAACGATTGTTGAAACCGATCCTCGACGCCAAGGGCATCCAAGTGTGACGAACTCGTTGATCGATACCAACGTGTACGTGTCGCGCTGGCCTGCCCGCCGTATCGAGTACGATGATACGAGGTCGCTTGCGCGGATGCTGCGGGATCGCGGCGTAATCGAAGCGTGGGCGGGGAGTTTCGACGCGCTTTTGCACAAGGACATCGCCGCCGTGAACGAACGCCTCGCCGAGACGTGCCGTGAGGCGGGGTCAGGGGTTCTCTTGCCGTTCGGCTCGGTGAATCCCACGCTGCCGAATTGGGAAGACGATGTCCGCCGGTGCGCCGAGGTCCACGGGATGCGCGGCATCCGGCTGCATCCCAATTATCACGGCTATGCGATTGCCGACGACGCGTTCCAACGACTGATGACCGTCGCCGTGGAATATCGGTTGATCGTGCAGATTGCCGTGATGATGGAGGATGAACGCATGATGCATCCCCTTCTTCGTGTGCCGCCGGTCGATCTCGCGCCTTTGCCCGACGCACTACAAGCCGTCCCGTCGGCCCGTGTTGTCCTGCTGAATGCGCTTGGAACCGTGCCGGCGTCATTGGTTCCGCGATTGGCCGTCGCAGGCGAGGTGTACTTCGATATCGCCGCGGTCGAAGGTATCGGCGGACTCGGGAAATATGCCGGGCAACTCTCCGGCGATCGGATTCTTTTCGGGTCGTACTCGCCGATGTTTTATTTCGAGTCGGCTGCGCTGAAACTCGAGGAGTCCGTCTTGACGTATGAGCAGCTCCACGCAATCCGCTTTCAGAACGCCCGGAGCCTGCTGGCCGCGTCGCAATGAAAGCCGAGGTACGCCCGGCGCGTCCGGATGACGCGTTCTCGGCGGTCCCGCTCATCTACAGCAGCGGGCCGGCAACGTTCGACTACGTGCTCGCGGAATCCGGCCCGGAACAGACGACGGCGTTCGTTTCACGCGCGTTTCAGGACGACATTGGGGAACTTGGTTACTCGCGCCATGTCGTTGTGGAGATCGAGGATGAAATTGTAGGGGTGGGCGCGGGTTTCGGCGAGGCAGACTTGTCCGGCGCTATGCTGCGAGGGATTCGACACGTGCTGCTCCTGTACGGCGTGGTCGGCGGCGTCGGCGTCGTTCGTCGCGCGCTTCAAGTCGAGCGTGTGGTGCAGCCCCCTCGAGGCGACGCGCACTGCATTGCACACCTCGGCGTCGCGCCCGCCTGGCGAGGCAAAGGGATCGGCTCGCTGTTGCTCGAACATCTATTCCAACAAGGCCGCGCCAGAAACCGGGCCTTGGCGGTGCTCGATGTCGCCGTGACGAATCCGCGCGCACAAGCGCTGTACGAGCGGCATGGGTTTCGCGTCACCGCCGAGAGCGTCTCAACCCTACGCCGCGGCGAGTACGTCGTCGCCGGCCACCGGAGGATGGAAAGGTCCATTGCTGTAAACTGGGCCTGAGAATCAGGAGAATTGACCGGATTGCAGCGGTTTCCTATAGTGAAGGGATGAATAATCAAGACCTACCCCGACGCCAATTTCTGGCCACCACGGCCGGTCTCACGGTAGCCGGGGCGCTGTCCGGCGCGGCGCAAGAACCCGTCAAGACCGACCTGCCGAAGCTGGCCGTACACGGCGGCGAAAAAGCGGTCACTGGCGCATCGAAGCAAGGCCCGCGCTGGGGCGATCCCGAGCGCGAGCGGCTCAACGCGATGCTTGAGCAGGATACGCTGTTCTACTGGAATGGCCCGCAGACGACGCTCGCGATAGAGCGATTTCAGGCCATCTGTCCCCTGAAATACGTCATGACCTGTTCCTCCGGGACCGCCGCGCTGCACATTGCCGTCGCGGCAGCAGGTATCGGACCCGGCGACGAGGTCATCACGTCGCCGATCACGGACATCGGCACGGTCATCGGTGTCATTTATCAACAGGCGGTGCCGGTCTTCGCCGATCTTGGCGCTACGACGTACAACCTCGACGTAGCGGACGTAGAAAAGCGAATTACACCGAGAACAAAGGCGATTATCGCCGTGCACCTTTGCGGCAATCCCTGCGCCTTGGACGAACTGCGCGCGCTCGCGGACAGGCACGGTCTCGTCCTCATTGAGGACTGCGCACAGGGCTGGGGTTCCAAGTACCGGGGCAAACCCATCGGTACCATCGGGCACATCGCCTGCTGGTCGCTTCAGAACTCGAAACACATTACGACCGGCGATGGCGGAGTGGTGGCCACGAACGACGAACGGTTCGGTCCCCACCTGCAGAAGTTCGGCGACAAGGGCTTCGATCGCATCAAGGGCGGACAATTTGAGTTCTTTTCCACGAACTACCGCATGACCGAAGCGCAGGCGGCGATACTCGCGGCGCAGTTGGAGCGTCTGGAGGACATCGTGTCGACGCGCTCGCGATTGGGAAACCTGCTCAGCGAACGCATCTCCGGTGTGAAGGGCGTTACGCCGCACGGCGTACACCCCGAAGATCGCTGCGCATACTGGTTCTATTTCTTCCGTGTCCAGCCGGATGAACTGACGTGCGACCGCGCGGAATTCGTAAAGGCGTTGAGCGCAGAAGGGGCCCCGTGTTCGGCGGGGTACATTCCCGTGACCATGCACAAGAACCCCGTGTTTCTCAATCACGGCTTTTTTAACGGACGCTGGCCGATCAAGGAAATGGGCTTGACCGACATGGACTATTCGAAGCACGAAACACCCGAGGCCGAGGCCATTCTGAAGACCGGTGTGCGAATTACAATTCACGAAGGCATGAGGGACGAGTACATCGAAGAGGTCGCCGCGGCGATTCGCAAGGTTGCCGCGTACTATGCGGCGTAGGCGTTCCCCGTAATCACCTCACACGTTGTTCGCCGCTCTACGCCGCCTGTTCCAATTATGCCGCCGTCACGCGTATGCAAGGACGAAAAGGCACGACGAGGACCGAAAGGACGAGGCGGCGGTTGAAGCGCGGCGAAAGCGGGAAGCCGCACAGGCGCGCGCAGGGGGGGCGGAGTGGCGCCCATGTTGAATAGAAGGAGATTCCTCGCCATGTCCGCACTTGCACCGGTGGTGCTGGCGGAGGAATCGACCGGATTCGAACCAAGCAAGCCAATACCGTGCGGCATTCTCGGCATCGACCACGCGCACGGCGTCGATGTGCTGCGCGTATTGAAGCGGTCCAACGATTTTGAACTTGTCGGCGTCTGCGATCCCGACGACGCTACCCGCGCGCAGTTTGCAGGCTTGCCCGATCTCGACGGCGTCGCGTGGCGGACTATGAATGAACTACTCGCGGACGATTCAATTAAAATGGTCGCCGTGGAAAGCGGAGTCCCGCGACTGCTTGAACTCGCCCGGGCCGCTGTCGACGCGGGCAAGCACGTACACCTTGATAAGCCGGCGGGCACTTCGCTGGAAGAATTTCGTGCGCTGCTGGACGTGGCCGCCGAAAAGAATTTACTTGTGCAGATGGGTTACATGTTCCGCTACAACCCCGGCTTCGATCTAATCCGGCGCGCCGTGAAAGAGGGCTGGCTCGGAGACGTGTACGCGATACATGCCGGCATGTGCACAGACCTCAGCGAGGAGAAGCGGCGCCGAATCGCGTTCCATCCCGGCGGCGTCATGTTGGAACTCGGGTGCCACCTTATCGACATGGTACATCTGATCCTCGGTCAGCCCAAGAGGGTGACACCGTTTCTTCGCCATGACACGAAAACCGACGACGCATTGGCGGACAACACCGTTGCGGTGCTCGAATATCCGAACGCCATCGCCACCATCGAAGTGGCCGCGATGGAAGTTCATGCCTTTCCCGCACGCCGATTCAAGGTCGCCGGCACGAACGGGTCGATCATCCTCAATCCGCTTGAACCGCCGCGCGTCCGGATCGCTTTGCGTCAACCAGCCGGCGAATTCAATCGCGGCGAACAGACCATCATCCTACCGGACTTGGAGCGCCACGTCGTCGACTTCGAGGACCTTGCCGCCTGTATGCGCGGCGACCGCCCATTCGAATACTCGAAAGACCACGATTACGCCGTGCAGTGCACCGTCTTGCGCGCGTCGGGGGTCACTGGGTGACTTCGATCTGCCAATCCCGCCCAATTCATAGGCGTCGCCTCGTGGAGTCTTTCCATGCGACCAGGTATTGTTCCGCGACGGCATTGAAGGTAGGATAACCTTCTGCATCCTCGCGGAAATCCTCTTGAGTGGGTCCATTCCGAATGCTGGAGTCGGTAACGGTTTTTGTCGCGCTTATGCTGGGGGGGATCGTGCATTTTACCGCCGGTTTTGGATCGGCGCTCGTGGCGATGCCCATCCTCACCTTGGCAATCGAGCCGCGCGTCGCCGCACCGCTGCAAAGTGCCGTGGGACTGTCGGTTTCCGCGCTGATCTTCTATCAGCATCGCGAATCATGGCTTTGGCGCGAGACGCTGCCCATTATCGCGTTCTCGATCCTGGGCGTACCGTTCGGCACGTACGCGCTCGTTTACTTTCCGCAACCTGTGGTCCTGGCCGCATTGGGTCTGGTGCTCGTGGCCTACGCGGTGTTCGAATTGACCGGCGTCGCGGGCCGAGTCGCGGCGCACAGCGGGCCGCTCAGGCGCGATCGGTTTCATATCGGCAGTTCGGTCGCCGGGTTCTTGTCGGGCGTGTTCGGCGCGGCCTACGCGACTAACGGTCCGCCGGTAATTGTCTACGGGTCGCTGCGCGCGTGGCCCAAGCGCGAATTCAAGTCCGCGCTGCAGAGCGTCTTTCTCGTGAACGGCGTGTTCATCGTTCTGTGGCAGAGTTCCGCGGGCCTGTTCACCCGGAACGTGGGGTGGTACGCGTTGTTCGCTGTTCCAGGCCTGGCGACAGGGGCGTTTATCGGACACCGCATCGACCGCCGACTGGATCACAGCCGCTTTCGCCGATACGTCTTGGCGCTGATACTCCTCTTGGGGGTCGTGTTGCTGATGCGATCGGCGACAAGCGCGGCTTGGCCTCGTTCGTAAACAAGGGGGGCGTCCGGCTCGCGCGCCGGGCACTCGATGAAGGAGATTGCCGACATGTGGGCATATTCTGCGGTCGCCTTTGTATTGGCAATGTGCGGGGGTGCGGGAACGCCCGTGCGAGAAGAATGCCTTGTGTTCGATCCCGAGACCGAGGACCGCGGACATGTGCACGCGTCGTGTATTGTCGAGTGCCCGAACGGGGACCTGCGCGTGGTGTGGTACGAGAACGGCAACCCGCTGCCGCCGCCGTACTATGCCGACAATAAAGACAAGAGCGCGGACGTGCGTATCGGCGGCAGCCGCCGCAAGCCCGGGGCCGACGCGTGGGAGCCACCCTTCGTCATCAGCGACACCTTCGGCGTGTCCGACAACAACCCGTGCATGGTAGTCGACTCGCGCGAGCGCCTCTGGCTGTTCCACGCGACCCTCATCGGTGTACCGGATTGGACGTGGGGTAGTTGCCTTGTCCGGTTCATGACGGCCACTCGCTACGATCACCCCGGCCGGCCGCTGTGGGACACCTCGAACGTTCTCGTACCGCAGGTGACAGGAATCGAGGAGACTATCGAGGCCGCGCTGGTGCAGCGAAAAACCGAAGAGAACTGGACCGAGGATCGGTTGAATGCCGCGCGCGACCTTGTGAAGCGCGCGATCGAGCGGCCGCTGGCCTCGCGACTCGGATGGATGCCGCGTGCGCACCCGCTCGTCCGAAACGATGGCGCGGTCCTCGTTCCCCTGGCCAACGAGAACTTTGGTGCGGCGTGCATGGCCATCACAGAGGACGCCGGCCAGACCTGGGCCTTCTCGAAGCTTGTCCCGGATCTGGGGCTTGAACAACCCACGGTCGTGCAGTATGAAGACGGCGCCATGACCGCTTTTTTCCGCAACGAATCCAACCGGGTCAAGCGGAGCGATTCCGCCGACGGAGGAAGGACATGGGGGCCTGTGATGAAGACCGAATTACCCCACCCCGGCTCGGGGTTGGATGCGTTGGTATTGCGGAGCGGAAACTTGATTCTTGTTTACAACGATTCGGAGAAGGAACGCGACCGCCTCGCCGTCTCGTTATCGGAGGACCGCGGCGCCACATGGAGATGGACCCGCCACATCGAGAACAAGCCGGGCGAGCGGTTCGATTATCCCTCGGTCATCCAGGCCAAGGACGGCGCCTTGCATGTCACATTCAGTTACAACACGAAAGCGATTAAGCACGTGCGCTTCACCGAGGATTGGATCAAATCGGAGTAGGTCGGCGTATGGTGTTGTGCGGTCGATCTTGAAGAACTACAACAACAGTCAAGACATCAGCGATTAAACATAGGTTGGTCTTAGTCTGGATTTTTCACACCCACGCGCGTTGGAGGATACAACATGGTACAGTGCGCGCCGTTATGCATCGTCGCCGTGCGGCACGGCAGAACAGATAGTGGGTGTGAAAAATCCTCACCCAAATCACTCACATGCTCTCTCCAAAGCATTTCTCACCAGTCGCCCCCGTCAACGGGGGCGACTGCTGAGAAATGGGGGCTAAGGACTTCTAACAAAACAACCAAATACGCCAATCCGACTTTGTGGTGTAGGCCTCCTTGCCTGCATTCTTGGCCGCCCGGAAGCAGCCAAGATGGCCGCACCACAATGATCGCTCGTTTTTTTCTGTTAGAAGCTGTTAGTTCTTGAATCCAAAGCCAAAGCAGAGCTTTTCAAGAGGCCGTTTCCAAATGGAAATTTGGGAACGAGGAAAAAGTTGGGATTCATAAAAATAGACAAATATATAACTCTATATATAGTACAAAAGTTTTCGGCAAGGAAATTGGCAAATTTGCCGGTGACAAAACTAAAGTAAGGTCGTAAGTGGTATCCTTTTCTTTTGTCCTCCCCTCTCCCCCCAGCATCTTGACAGACTGAAAAACTATTCAGTATTCTAATGAATGGCGCGATACCCGTTGGCATACGCATTGTCGCTTGGGCCGATTGCGTTGAATGCGCACGGAAGTCTTTGATTTATGGGCGCTTATGCACAGGTGAAGGACATGGTGGCGGCCAGCGCGTTGCTGGAGGCGCCGCTGGAGCCGTTGTTTCGGGGATGGAGTTTGGAGGCCCTGGCGGGGCGGTATGTCGAGATTTCCGGGGGGACGGCGACGGCGGCGTTGACGGTGTGCGCGGGGCTGGTGTTGCAGGCGCAGCGGCGGGGGGCGTTTGCGGCGTGGATTGGCGGGTACAGCTCGAGTTTTTATCCCCCGGACTTCGCGGAGGCGGGCATCGATTTGAAGGCGTTGCCGGTGGTGCGTGTGGCGGAACCGGCGGAGGGCTGGCGCGCGGCGGACACGCTGCTGCGGTCGGGCGCGTTCGCGATCGTGGTGATCGATCTCGGTTGCAAGGCCAGGCTGCCGCTGGCGGCGCAGACCCGGCTGGCTGGGCTTGCGAAGAAGCACAACACGGCGCTGCTGGTCATCACGCGGCAACCCCGCCGCGGCGGGCAAGGCGGGCCGAACGGTTCGCTGGCGTCGTTGCGCGGCGAGACGGACAAGAGGCGCGTGGAGCGCGACTGCTTCGCGTGCGAGGTGCGTGTGGTGAAGGACAAGCGCAGGCCCCCGGGCTGGGGGCACGAGGAGATGTGCCGTGGACCGGACGGCCTGTGTTGACATCCCCGCGCTGCCGCTGCAGTTGCTGTTGCGCGGGCATCCCGACTGGCGGACGCAGCCCGTCGTGGTCGTGGACCGCGACAAACCGCTGGGCCTGATCCTCTGGGCGAACGAGCGGGCGTGGTCGCTGCGGATTTTCCCCGGCATGCGGTACGCGGCGGGCCTGTCCTTGTCGCGCGAGTTGCGCGGCGGCGTAGTGTCGGAGTCCGAGGTGCGCGAGGCGGTGTCGCAGGTCACGCGGCGGCTCTGGATCTTCAGTCCGCGGATTGAACCCTCGCCGCGCCAGCCCGGCGTGTTCTGGCTGGGCGCGTCGGGGCTGCGGCACGTGTACCCTTTGCTCGAGGAGTGGGCTTCGTGTATTTGTGACGACCTGCGCGAGGCGGGGTTTCACGCCGTGGCTGCCGTGGGCTTCTCGCGGTTCGGCAGCTACGCGGCGGCACGCGCGAACGGGCGCACCATCGTATTCCAATCACCGGAGCAGGAACACGCGTACCTGCGTGATGTGCCGATTGCGCGGCTCGGGTTCGATCCGCACCTGCGCGACACGCTGCTCAAGCTCGGCATCGAGACCTTGGGCGGGTTCATCGATCTGCCGTCCGCGGGCATTCGCCGGCGGTTCGGCGTCGAGGCGGAAGAACTGCACAACCTCGCGCGGGGGGACGGGTGGGCGCCGCTGAACCCGAGCGTACTGCTCGAACCCGTCGAAATCGAGGAGGCGCTGGATTATCCCGAGGACAACCTCGACCGTCTGCTGGGCAAGTTCGCGCTGCTGCTGCAATCGCTCGTGGGCGAATTGGCCGCGCGGCATGAAACGGCGAAGTCGATCCGGTTCTCGCTTGCGCTGGACGACGGCGGCGAACATAACGAAGAGGTTTCACCCGCGACGCCCACGTTGGACGTGAATTCCCTGCTGCAATTGGTGCGGCTGCGTCTCGGGGCGCTGACGTTGTCGTCGGGCGTAGTGGGGGTGAAGGTGCGGGCGGTCGGCGTGCCGGTGTCGCCACGGCAACTCGCGCTGTTCGATCAGTCGTTGCACCAGAACATCGAGGCGGCGCACCGCGCGTTCGCGAAGGTCCGCGCGGAACTCGGCAACGACGCCGTGGTGTTCGCGCGGATGCAGGAAGCCCACCTTCCCGAGGCGCGCTACGACTGGGAACCGGTTCAGCGTCTGGCCGCTCCGCAGCCCGGCGAAGCGTCAATCCGCCCGCTGGTGCGGCGCATCTACACCCCGCCGGTCGAGTTGCCCCCGCGCGACCGCCACGAACCCGACGGCTGGCTCATCGCGGGCATCGCCGATGGGCCCGTGGAAGAGGTGGTTGGTCCGCACGTCGTCTCCGGCGGATGGTGGATGCGCGAGGTGTCGCGCGCGTACCACTACGTGCGCACGCGGAGCGGACGGTGGCTGTGGATTTACCACGATCAGGAACGGAAACGGTGGTTTTTACAGGGAGAAGTGCAGTGAGGGAAAACCACGGAGACACGGAGAACACGAAGGGAGCAATGAAGGAAGGAGATTGCGCAAGCCGCCATCGACACCGCCTGCCAAGTAACAACGCGTTTCGCTGCGTGGGCAAAATCGAATGGAAATAATCGCTTCTCGGAGTTAAGAACTTCTAACAAAAACCCCAAATACACCAAACCGACTTTGTGGTGCAGGCATCCTTGCCTGAATTCTTGGCCTCCGGGAAGCAGCCAAGATGGCCGCACCACAATGATCGCCGGGGTTTTTGTTAGAAGAAATATATTGGGCTTCGTTTCGAGACGTCCTCCGCCTACTCTTCGCGGTTCGGGGATTGGATTCAAGCACTTCTCCTAATTCTTCCTCCGTGTTCTCCGAGTCTCCATGGTTTTCAACAAATGGGAAAGGAAACCGTCGCGGCACAATTCGTGATGCCACGGCGCCCCGCACCCGCCCGACGCCTCCGACCGCACTAGCCCAATGTCCATGGCGGGCGGTACTCGTAGCGCAGCCGCGCGTTGGCCCCTTCGTTGTTTGTGATTCGTTCGGCCGTGGCATCCCACTCGATCCGCGACTTCGTTTCCAAGGCGATGTTGCCGAGATGCGCGATTGTCGTTGAACGGTGACCGTCTTCCACGTCCGCATTGGGACGCTTGCGCGACTTCACGCAGTCGAGAAAGTTGCGCATGTGGGCCACCGTAACATCCCCTTCGTTCACCTTGACCTCGACCGCTTCCGCTTTCCGCCCGCCTTCCTGGAACTGTCCGTCCTTCTCGGGCTTGACGACATAACCGCGGGCGCCGGCATGGATCGTGCCGAGCGTACCGCGCAATTCGACCTCGCTCGGGAGCGCGGGATTGCCGCTGGCCTCGTATTGCCCGAACAGCATCAGGTGGCCGGCCGGGAACTCGAAAACGGCCTGCATCGTATCCGGGATAGTCCTGTCGTCATCGACGGCGTACACGCCGCCGTGCGCGGAAACCGACGTGGGCGCCGTCTCGCCAATCAGCCACCGCAGCAGATCAAAGTAGTGGACGCCCCAGTTCGTCATCTGTGACGAATACTCTTTCCACCAGCGGAACTTGTACGGCGCGATATTCGGATTGAACGGCCGCATCGGGCGGGGGCCGAGCCACAGGTCCCAATCCAGGTCCGCCGGCGGATCGCAGTCGGCCGCCCGGCCCATGCCGCGTGGAAACATATTGCTGATCCGGTACGCGCTCGACACGGTGACCTTCCCGACCTCGCCGGACCGAATTCGCTCGCCCAGTTCCGCATACATGGCGGACGAACGGCGCTGGGTGCCGACCTGTACCACCCGATCGGTTTCCCGCGCCACCTCGACCATCCGCCGTCCCTCGTGGATCGTGAAACACATGGGTTTTTCCACGTAGACGTCTTTGCCGGCGCGGCAGGCCTGGATGGTCTGAATGGCATGCCAATGGTCGGGCGTGGCGATCAGGACCGCGTCGACGTCGTCTCTGTCCAGAAGTTCGCGGAAATCGCCGTACTTGCCGACAGCGCTCCCCAGTTTGTCACCCCACTCATCCAGATAGGGTCGGAACACGTCGCAGATCGCGACGATTTCTGCGTCGGGGTGAGGACGGGTCGCATCGATCAATTGGCCGCCGCGATTCCCGACGCCGATTACTCCGAGCCGGATTCGTTCGTTCGCCCCAAACGCGCGACTGGATGCCAACGCCGCAGTCATCGCCGCGCCCGTCTTCACAAACGACCTTCGTGTGAGGTATGGAGCCATGTCAAGCACCTCGATAAGGTTGGTACCGCGTGCCGCACATTATGCCTTATGGACGGCCGGTGCTGAAACCAAAAATCGAAGTCCCGCGCACCTCTTTGCTATAGTACGGCTTCCAACCTCGCCCTGTCAGGGCTCTGCGGAGAGGGAAGGCATGCTGACTGATTTCGTGCTCATAGCGCCCCGATTTGTCCCGCCGTTGGATCCGGACTTCCGGCCGGCGGTCCTCGCCAATCATGCGTTCTCGCGCGAAGTCGAGGAGTCCGGCGCCGGTGTGCCTTTGGTGTTGGGGCTGGAACGTCCCGACGGCTCGGTTTCGCGGTTCGAGACAAGCGTGTTTCGCGAGGGGCATTCCCGAGCAAAGGCCAACCTGAGGTACGTCGAACGGCTCGTCAAGTTTCTGCTGTGGCAGCGCGGCGGATGCCGAGTCTACGTGGGCGGACCGAAAACGATTGGCGATTACATCGCGATGTGCTACTCGCCAAACGGCCCGCGCGCGTTCGACTATCACTTTATGGGCCGCGATGTGTACGAGCGCACTTTCACCGTCGTATGTTGCTCGGCGGACGCGGTCCCGGCGGAGAGGGAAACGACTCGGCCGCTGGGTCGTCATCTCGAGGGTTGCCGGATTGGCTTTGACCTGGGCGCGTCCGATCGCAAGGTATCGGCAGTGGTGGACGGCAAGGCGATTTTCAGCGAAGAGGTGGTATGGGAGCCACGCAAGCACCGCGATCCCGCGTATCACTATAACGAGATCATGGAAGGATTGAAGAAGGCGGCGTCCAAGATGCCTCGGGTGGACGCCATCGGGGGCAGCAGCGCGGGTGTGATTATCAATAACCGGCCGATGATTGCATCGCTGTTCCGCTCGGTGCCGAAGGAAAGATATGACGAGGTCCACAATTTGTTTCTTCGCATTCGGGACGAGTTCAAGGTGCCGTTCGAGATTGTGAACGACGGCGAGGTCACGGCGCTGGCGGGGTCGATGTCGCTCGAGGACAACGGCGTGCTCGGGATTGCGCTCGGCTCGAGCGAAGCGGGCGGCTACGTCACGATGGACGGCACTATTACGAGTTGGCTGAACGAGTTGGCATTCGCGCCGATCGACTACAATCCGGATGCGCCGATGGATGAGTGGTCCGGCGACCGCGGCGTGGGCGCGCTGTATTTTTCGCAGCAGTGCGTGTTCCGGCTGGCGCCGGCGGCGGGCATCGACATACCGGCGGACCTGAACGACGCCCACAAGCTCAAGTTCGTACAGGAAAAGCTCGAGGCCGGGTACAAGGACGCCGTCAACATCTGGAAGTCCATCGGTGTGTATATGGGATATGGCATCGCGCACTACGCCGATTTCTACGATCTCAAGCACGTATTGATTCTGGGACGCTGCACCTCGGGTTCCGGAGGTCAGCTCATTGTGGACGGCGCCCACGCCGTGCTCGAATCGGAGTTCCCGTCCCTCGCGGAACGGGTCAAGGTGCAGTTGCCCGACGAAAAAGCGCGCCGGGTTGGGCAGTCGATTGCGGCGGCGAGCCTGCCCGCGCTGGAGTAGCCCCGTTTGCGCGAGCAAGGACGTAGAATCCGACGAAAGTTTTCCACGTTTGTCGTTCGGGCCCGCAGCCGGAACGTTGGCGGAGCGGTCGAGCGCCTGTTGCGGTGTGTCGAGGCCGAGTGGCGAAAGCGTCATGGTCTGCCACCGCGATGGGGAGAACTGATCTCCGGCGTCACGGCCGGTGCGTCAGGGCGGGTCGCGGTTTCGAACGGAACGATTGCCGGGAACGTGTCGTATCGGATTCGGAACGGATCGATGTATGTATTCGACCTTGCAGTCGGACGACGGCACCGCCGACACGGCGCGGCGCGCCCACCGGTCGGCCGGCGGTGCGACCTTGCGCGGTCGGCCCACGCACGACGCGTGAGCGCGCATCCACTCAAGGATGCCCGGTGGGTTCGACGTGTTCAGGCAGTTGGAGTTTAGAGTGGTGCAGGAGACGCCGGAGCTCGTATGCGGCGGCGAACCGACGGTGGATTGGTTCAGCGTGTACATGGTGCGCCGCCTCGGTGGCTCAACCCGACAACCCAGGAGAACCTCTCACACATGAAATTCCACATGGACGGAGCGCAACTATTCGTGCCGGACGGGCTTGCCGCCAAGCCGGCGCTGGAGCGCACGACCCACATGGCCGTCGGCGCGCACCAGGACGACCTCGAGATCATGGCCTTTGACGGCATCCTCAAGTGCTTTCAGCAACCCGACAAGTGGTACTGCGGGATTGTTGTGACCGATGGTCGCGGTTCACCGCGCGATGATGTTTACAAGGATTACACGGACGAACAGATGCGGGAAGTGCGCATCGTGGAACAAAAGAAGGCAGCGGTCGTCGGTGAGTACGGTTCGCAGATACTGCTCGACTACCCGAGCAAGGCCGTCAAGGACGGCGCAAACCGGGACGTCATAGAAGATTTACTGGCCGTTCTAGAAGTGGCGCGGCCCGAGGTCGTCTACACCCACAACTTGACGGACAAGCACGATACCCACGTGGGCGTGACGCTCAAAGTCATCGCGGCGATTCGCGGCATGGCGAAGAAACACCGCCCGAAGGCCCTGTACGGCTGCGAAGTGTGGCGCGATTTGGACTGGATGGTGGACACCGACAAGGTGGCTTTTGACGTTTCGGCGCACGAAAACCTGCAAATGGCGCTGCTGGGCGTGTTCGATTCCCAAATCGCGGGCGGAAAACGCTACGATCTCGCCACGATGGGCAGGCGAAAGGCGCACGCGACCTACCATGCGTCGCATGCGACGGACGTGACGACCGGCATTACGTTCGGCATGGACCTGACTCCGTTGATCGAGGACGACGACAAGGACGTGGCGGACTACGCTCAAGAACTGATTCGCCATTTTGCGAGCGACGTCGCGGTCCGCATTGGTCAACTCCGGGTCTGAACACGCGCGGCGTTGACCTGCCGATGTGGAGATTGCCGCGATTGCCGTGGTGTTCGTATCTGCCTTCGACGCCGGATTCGAGTCCTGCCCGCACGATGAGCGACATAGTGCGATGATGCGGCAAAAAGAGGTTCGGGACCGCGTCGCGGCGATTGCACGGCGCGCTAGCCGTCTGATCGCCGCGGCGGCGTGTGCCCTGGCGTCCGCAGGATGCGCGCAGGATGCCAACGATTCCGAGTCCAGGCCCGGAGGCATAATAACCTACGCCCCCAACATTACCGAGACGGTGTTCGCATTGGGGCAGGGCCACCGCATCGTCGGCGTAACGGTTTTCTGTGATTACCCCCCGGAAGCCGCCTCGAAAGAGGTAATCGGCGGCTACCTCGATCCGAATCTTGAGCGAATCACGGCGCTCGCGCCTGAGTTAATCATTTTGCCAGGGAAGTTGGAGAAGATTGCGGAACTCGCCAGGCAAAGCGGCATTCCCGTTCTTCATGCGCACATGGACAATCTCCAGACGATTCACGATGGTATCATGAGCATCGGCGAAGTGCTTGACTGCAAGGAGCGCGCGCAAGCGTTATGGGCTGGCATGCAGCGCGACCTCCAGCGAGTGCGCGAGGCCGTTAAAAACCGGTCGAGGCCGCGTGTGCTGTTGGTCCATACGCGACGGGATCACGACCTGAACAACCTATTCACGGTGGGGCGAACCTCATTCCTTTCCGAGCTTGCCGACATCGCGGGAACCGAGAATATTTTTGCCGACGTCGAACAAGCGTACTTTGAGGCGTCCAAGGAGTCCGTGGTATTACGCGCGCCCGATTGTATCATCGAGTTTCACGCGGGCGAAGACCTCAGCGAAGAGGAAAAGGCGCGCTTCGTGGCGGACTGGCGGCAGTTGCCGTCGCTACCCGCCGTGCGGGACGGCCGGATTCACCTGTTTCTCGAGTCGCACGGGCTTCGTCCGGGACCGCGCGTGGCCGAAGTTGCGGCGAAACTGGCGAAGATGGCGCATCCCGACGTCCAGCTGGAACGACCATGACCCGGACCCTGGAAGCGAACGCGATCAGCTTCGAGTACGAACCCCAAACGCCCGTTCTACGCGGGGTCACCGCAGGAGTCACAAGCGGCGAACTCCTGGGGGTCGTCGGGCCGAACGGCTCGGGCAAGAGCACGCTTCTGCGGCTTCTCTGCGGATTGATGAGACCTCGCTCGGGATCGGTGCGGCTGGACGGAAAGCCCCTCGCCGCGTTTTCCACGTTGCAACGCGCCCGGGTCATCGCGTTCCTTCCGCAGCTTGTGAACCCCGTCTTCTCGCTCAAGGTGTTCGAGGTCGTGTGTCTGGGTCGCCATCCGCATCTCGGCGCGTTGGGCGCGCTGGGCCCCCGGGACAGGGATGTGGCGGAGCATTGCCTGATCGATACGGGAATCGAGTACCTGCGGGATCGGGACTTCATGTCGCTTTCGGGCGGCGAACGTCAACGTGTTCTAGTCGCAAGCATTCTCGCGCAGGAGCCGGATTTGATGCTGCTGGACGAGCCGACTTCGGCATTGGATGTGCACCATCAGGTCGAAGTGTTCGCCTTGCTCCAACGTCTTGCTCGCGCCGGTTACGGCGTTGCCGCGGTGACACACGACGTCAATCTCGCCGCGCGGTTCTGTGATCGGTTGCTTCTCTTGGGCGGCCGCGATCACGAGATCGTCGCGGTCGGTCCGCCGGTGGCGGTGCTGACTGACGAATTGTTGTCGCGCGCGTACGGCGCGGCGATCCGGGTCGCGGAGCATCCATTGACCGGAACTCCGCTGGTGACTGCCGATGCGCCGGAACGACCCGGGCCATGACCAAACAGGCGCACACGCTGCTTGTCGGGACCATGGCATTGGCGTGTCTGGCCCTGCTCGCGGCGAGTCTGATGGTGGGCGCGGAGCATATCAGCATGGTCGAGGCGTGGCGCGAATGGCGGGACGGGACCCCATACGCGCTGGCGCCCTCGCTCAGCATACTCGTTCACCATCGGCTTCCGCGCACTCTCCTGGCGTTTCTGGCGGGCGGAGGACTGGCCCTGACCGGCTGTGCGTTCCAGGCGCTGCTGCGCAATCCGCTTGCTACCCCCTACACGCTCGGGATCGACAGCTTCGGCGCGTTCGGCGCGTATACCGCCACGGTCCTGGGTTTCGGCGTCACCTTCGAGTTCGCCGGTTTTTCCGCGGTGCAGGCGGCGGCGTTTGTCGCGGCTGGATTGGACGTGCTGATTATTTACTGGATGGCCACCCGATCCACACGACTGGCCCCGTCGGTGCTCCTGCTGGCGGGAGTGACTCTCGGGCTCCTCGCAAATTCCGGGATCCTGTTCATGCGCTATATTGCCAGACCGGAACAGTTGATCAACATGGACCGCTGGCTGATGGGGGGCATAGATTTGATAGGATACGGCCCGGTGCTTACGCTGCTCATCGGGGTGGCGCCATGCGCCGTGATTCTGTTGAGTCAGGCCGCGAAGTTCGATCAAATTGGATTCGGCGAAGAATTGGCGGCGGGCCGCGGGGTAGACGTAAAGCGGCTCCAGATTACGACCTTTCTTGTCAGTTCGATTATGACAGGCGTGATCGTGTCAAAGGTCGGCCCCATCGGGTTCGTGGGTTTAATCGTGCCGCACATGGTCCGCGCCGTCACCGGCTCGCGGCACCGCGCCCTCATGCCGATGAGTCTTATCGCGGGCGGGGCATTTTTGTGCCTGTGCGATATCGTGGCGCGCAAGCTTATGACAGGCGAGACCCCGATCGGTATCATTACGTCGATGATTGGCGCCCCGTTTTTCTTGTACCTGTTGATGCGGCGCCGTTTCACGGATTGGGAAACCTGAGCGCCAAGCAAGGGGCGAATCGATCGCAAGGCGGATTACGGCGGAAAGGATGAGAGTCATGAGGAAGCTCGTGCGACGGTATCATAGCTGGCGGAACCAGCGGTTGTTCGCCAAAGTCGGCCGAAAATGCCGGTTCTACGGAACGGACTTCACCGTCGAAGGACAGGTCGAGGTCGGCGACTACGTGCATATGCGCGACCACTGTGTGTTCCGGACCCGCGGTGAAGGCCGTATTGTCTTCAAGGACCGCAGCATGGTGAGCTGGAACGTCATCATCGAGAGCGGCGCCTTGGTCGAGATTGGGGAGAATTCGGCGCTGGCCGAGGGCGTCATCATCCGGGACGGCACGCATCTCATCTACGGTACAAAAGAACACTGGCGGTTCACCCCTTTTATCATCAAACCCGTGATCATCGGCCCCAACTGCTGGATCGGCAGCGGCGCGTACATCAACTATGGGGTCACGATTGGCGAGGGCGCGGTCGTCGGCGTGCGCAGCATTGTGACGAAAGATATAGGGCCGTACGAAGTCTGGGCGGGCGCACCCGCCAAGTACATGGCCCACCGCACCGATGATGTGCCTCCGCATAAACTCGCGGAGGCGCAGGAGCTTCTCGCACGGCATGGCATCCGCCCCGATCGACGCATGGAAGGTGTATAAGGCGCCCTGAAATGGCTCGACGCCGCACCGCGTCCCGCTCCTCGTCGTTGGTAGCAGAGCCGCGCGTTTCCGTGCGGCGAAAGAGCAAGGAGATTGGCCTTCGAATAGACTTCAGAGGGACATGGACTGCGACGGTGGCGCAAGTCTGTCCAGTACCTTTCGAAATCCGATGTTGGCCACGAACTTCCTTAGAACTTCTAACAAAAACCCCAAATACACCAAACCGACTTTGTGGTGCAGGCATCCTTACCTGGATTCTTGGCCTCCGGGAAGCAGCCAAGATGGCCGCACCACAATGATCGCCGCGGTTTTTGTTAGTAGCTGTTAGACTGTGCCCGGTCTCAGCTCGCAGCGATGAATTCCGGTCTGTACCGGACCAAGCCGCCCTGCGTCGGGATGCGTTCGGCATGGAACACGCAGACCATGAACGCATGGTCCGGCACATCCCACTCACAGCGCAATCCGTATGCGGAGGCGGGCTGAAATCCGAAGCGCGGATAATAGTCGGGATGGCCCAGGACGACCACGTACGGACAGCCGCTCTGGCGAAGGCGTGCCAGTCCCTCGTTTACAAGAGCCGTGCCTACGCCTTGCCGCTGGCGGTCCGGGCGCACCGCCAGCGGGGCGAGGCCCATACCGACTTCTCCGCTCGACGCGCCTTCGACAACCACGGGCGTGAACAGGATGTGCCCAACAACGCAATCGCCGCCCACCGCCACAAGTGACAAGCACGTTTTGCAGTTCGAGCGGAGCGCGTCCACCAGCCGGGCCTCGGCGGGTTGACCGAATGCCGCGACGTTGATTGCGCGCACTGCGTCAAAATCGTCGGGGCGTTCGTCGCGGACCTGCATGATGGCCTACTGGCGCAGCAGCCAGATTTCGTTGATGCGAGACCGCTGCCGCCAGTTCAGATGGCGCTCGTCCGGCCGTTCCCATGTGATGATTATGGCCCCGTCGTCGAGTGCACTCTGCGGGACGGGGAACTCCTTGGGTTCGGCCGGGGTCTTGCCATATCGGGCGGGCTGTACCCGAATTCCGTCGATGGATGTGAGGGCTTCCCCCTGGCCGCTGATGCGGACGACATACTTTGACGCGGGATCGACCTGATACTTCACCGCGATCGGCCAGTCCATGTAGGTCTGCCAGGAAAGCCGATCCCGATTCAACCCGTTGTTCGCCCATACGTGGTCGGGATTCGGATTGTTCTGAAACAGGGGGTCCGTATTGAAACCCTCGCCAAGCACGACGTGCGCTGATTTCGACACGTTTCCGACATCGTCGTACGCACTCCCGGGCCCTGGGTTTTCCCAGCTTGCCAGAGTCGCGAGTCGCTGAATTTGTTCCTCAACCGACGTCATCTCGCGGACTTTCTTGAACTCATCCTCGAGCCACCAGCGGTTATTGAAGGGGAAATCGACAAAATCGAGGACACAGCCGCGTTCGGCCCCGCTCGCCTGATGTTTTTCCACGCTGGTTTGAAGCTGGATGCTGCGATACAGGGCGTCGCAAAGGCCTTCGATCCGCGCGCGCCACTCTCCTCGCACGGGGTCGGTTTCGGCCCGCTTGAGGACGTCCATGGCCTGGACCATCGCAAGCTCGGGTCCGAGTGTCGAGGCCTGGGCGAGGATGGCGTTTGCGGCGTCCTCGAGCGAGGACTCGTAGATTCGCCGATGTTTCTGATAGGCGTCGTAGACCGCCCGGAGCAGGCACATCTGCCAGCGCCAGTTCGTCTGCAATTGCGGGGCCTGCGCGTCGAGCCGCTCCCACAGCGCCAGAGTGGCATCGATGCCGCCGTTCGTGGCGATGGGCCCGACCCAGTTCTGTTCGAGCGCGAGTATGCCGTCCGCGGCGCCCTCGGCAACGCCGGGCCCGAAAAAGAACCGCGTATAGTCCAATAGCATCTCGCGCACATCCGCGCCGGGGTCCCAGCCCCGCATGCTCCAGATCGCCTTGTTCACGTCATCGTGAACTCCGTCGGAGTACGTCAGAAAGCCGTTGGTGTAAGGGGCGAACCAGTTGTGAATGTGCGCGTAATAGACGGGCCGCGGATTGATGCCTTCACGCCCCAGCGTGAGCGCGAACGAGGGATCCCACCACTGCACGGGGTATTGCGCCCGTACGGAATGGGTGATGTCGGGATAGTGCCGGTGGAGATACTGCGAGGGCAGCCGACGTCGAGTTTGTTCGATGGGCGGGCTGCTGGGTCCCGACACGATGCCGGTAAACCAGACCGGCTGTTCTTGTACGAGGAAGTCGAACACGTAATCCGTCTGATCCTCGTCAAACCCTTGGAGGGACAGCCACACCCCCGCCCTCGGGTGATATTTGTGCAGTCGCTCTGAAATGTCCTTCAAGAAAGGCAGAACGAGGCTCGGGTGATTGTTTCCCGGGTCGCCTCCTGGGAAAAAGACGGCGTCCAGCCGGGGGCATGACTTGTAAAGGGCCTCGTGCTGATCCAACTGTTGGGTCCGTTTCGCGCCGTCCGTGAGATCAAAGTCGGCCGGTGTCCAGACCCAATAGTCCAAGTCGTACTTGCGGCAGATTTCGCTCATCATGACGTTGGCCGCCTCGCGCGTGAATTTCATGTGCGGGCTGCTGGACGGGTCTTGGAAGGGGATGTTCTCGATGCAATTGGCGCCAAACAGCGCCAGCTCCCGGATGTGCTGATCGAACTGCTCCGCCGTCCACGCATCCCACGAGTTCGCGCGGTTCCGATAGCCGAGCTGATGGCCGCGAATGGCGTAAGCAGGCGAGGTTGTGACGTCAATCGCGTGGGGGAGAGAGGCGCCCCCTTCCACCCAATTGAGTTTTCTCAGAAGATGGCCGACACCGAACAGGACGCCGCGAGGTGTGCCCCCGTGGATGACTACGATTGGCTGGCCGTCGATGTGGGTGGCGACGGTCAGCCGATACCCTTCGCCCCCCGGCCCGTTTTCCGGCCCGGTGAACCCTTGCGCCCAGCGCGGCGGCCGAGGGCCGGACCAGATCGCGATGACGGCTCCGGACTCGGGCCATTCGTCGGATGTGCTCCATTGCAGGCCGGTCCGTTTTTGCACTTCTTCGAGGAGGACGTTGACGGCCGTCCGTTCGGTTTCCGGCGCCCTGGATCCGCGCGTTACCACCGTGGTGTTCTTCAAATCGAGTTGGGCGAATGCGCACGCGCCCAATGAAAGCACGGCAATCGCCATTCGAGCGACATGGCGGCCGCGCCGAATACCTGCGGGTGCTGGATTTAGCATGGTCTCGGGTCCTCCGCTGCGTTGGCGGGCTCATCAGCGCCCGTTTCAATCCGCGTTGTACCGACTGACTCGGACTACTCACGGTCGGCGTTACGCTTTTACAAGCTTTCTGTATCGGCTCCGGCGATTCTCGAAGAGTCTGCTCCCCAATTCTCGGACCCGCCACTCCTCGTACTCCTGATAATTGCCGGAGAACCACCGCACTTGGCCTTCACCCTCGAATACCAAGAGATGCGTACAAATGCGGTCCAAGAAGAACCGGTCGTGACTCGTTACAAGCACACATCCGCGGAAGTTCTGTATGGCTTCTTCCAGAAGCCGCAAGGTGTTCACGTCCAGATCATTGGTCGGTTCGTCGAGCAGAACGACGTTACCCCCTTCCTTGAGCAGCTTGGCGAGGTGACAGCGGTTGCGTTCGCCGCCGCTTAACTCGCCCACCGTCTTTTGCTGATCGGCGCCTTTGAACCCAAATCGCGCAAGGTACTGGCGAATGGGGACTTTTTGTTTGCCGAGCATCACGTCCGTACCGCCGCCGCCCACTTCGTCAAGTAGACTCTTGTTTCCTTCGAAAGAGGAACGCTCCTGATCGACGTACGAGAGCAGCACGGTCGACCCGATAGTGATTTCTCCCTCGTCGGGCTTTTCCTGGCCGACGATCATTCGCATGAGCGTGGTCTTGCCCGTCCCGTTCGGACCGATGATGCCCACCACGGCCGCTTTGGGGACGATAAAGTTCAAGTCCTCGAACAGTACGGTCTCGCCGTACCGTTTCGAGACGTGATGGAACTCGATAACTTGATCGCCCAACTCGGGGCCCGGCGCGATCGAAATCACGGCTGCGTCCTGCTTATTGGCCGCCGCCTCGCGTGCGACAAGCTGCTCGTAGTGCGCGATGCGCGAGCGCGAGAGCTCGTGCCGTTCCTTGCTGCTCATGCGAATCCACGCCAGTTCGTGCTCGAGGGCGCGTGCTCGCGGCAAGTCTCTTTTTTCTTCTCCCGCGATCTTGAGCAGTTTCTGTTCAAGCCATGACGAGTAATTGCCTTCCCAGGGGACGCCCCGCCCTCCCTCGAGTTCTAAAATCCACTTGGTGACGTTATCGAGAAAGTAGCGATCATGGGTGACGATGATGACGGTGCCGGGATAGTCCCGGAGTTGCGCCTCCAGCCAGTCTATCGTTTCCGCGTCCAGGTGGTTGGTCGGCTCGTCCAGCAAGAGCAGGTCCGGCCGTTCAAGAAGAGCTTTGCACAACGCCACCCGGCGTTTTTCGCCCCCGCTCAAGGTCCCCATCAGCCGGTCGTCATCGGGAAGGCACAATGCTTCACTTGCCTGATTGAGTCGCGTGTCTAGGTTCCAGGCGTCCGCCGCATCGAGGCGGTCCTGCAGCACGCCCATCCGATCAATGGCCGCCTGCATCTCGTCCTCGGAAAGGTCCTCGCCCATCCGGGCCGTGAGCGCTTCGTATTCGCGGAGCAGTTCGGTCGTTTCGCTGAATGCGGACTCAAGGACTTGACGCACGGTCAGACTCGGATCGAATTGGGGCTCCTGCGGCACCATGCCCGCCTCATACCC
This sequence comes from Candidatus Hydrogenedentota bacterium, assembly GCA_045863315.1. Lineage (GTDB taxonomy): Bacteria > Hydrogenedentota > Hydrogenedentia > Hydrogenedentales > SLHB01 > JABWCD01. The sequence continues at coordinate 33,556 of BTUX01000005.1, forward strand.
CTTGGTGATGTATGCCTTGCCGATAAACTCTTCATCCCGGCCCGCCATGATGCGCAAGACGGTGGACTTGCCCGAGCCGTTCTCGCCCACGATTCCAATCTTTGCCCCCGGATAAAAGCACAGATTGATGTCCTTCAAGACATGCTTGGCGCCGTAATGCTTGTTAAGCCCGAGCATGGTGAAGATGAATTGCTCCGCCATAAGACCCTCTCAAGTGAATGACGAGTGACGAACGGCGAATTTCGAGTGACAACGAACCGAGGCAAAATAAAGCGGCTCTATTCCGCCCTTTAGGTTATTGCTTACCACCCGTGCTTCGTCATTCGTAACTCGTAATTTCTTCCTACCAATAGATTCCGCGCATGATGGATGCGAACACCATGGCCTCGGTCGACGGCTCTTCGGCCTTCGCGTCTTCCTCCTCTTTCGGCTTCCCCGTATCCGGGAACAGCTTATATGCAGTGTTCAGGATGACATCGGAAACGCCGGGCAGCAGCGTCGTCATGACCTGCGCAAATATGCCCAGGCGCGTTGCGATGCGTTTGGGCTGATAGATGATCGCTTCGCAGAGCATGTCCGCCGCTTCGTCGGGCGTGAGGGCCGGAACGTGTTCGTACAGCCGCGTGGGGCCAATCATCGGCGTGCGCACCAGCGGCATATTGATGGTCGTGAACTTGACGTTCTTGTCCAGGAACTCGGCCGCCACGCATCGCGAAAACGCATCCAATGCCGACTTGGACGCGACGTAGCCCGAGAACCTCGGAGAATTCGCCAGAACGCCCATCGAGGACACGTTGATGATGTGTCCCTGCCGTCGTTCCGACATGGAAGGCAGTACGCCGAGGATCAGCCGCACGGGCGCGAAATAGTTGATCTGGATAAGGCGCTCGAAATCGTGGAACCGGTTGTACGATTGCTTGATCGAGCGCCGAATCGAGTGACCGGCGTTGTTTATCAAAATGTCGATATGGCCGTGGTCTTCGAAGATGCGGGCCAGCACATGGTCGCATTGCTTCATGTCGGCGAGGTCGGCCTGGTATATGAAGGCCTTGCCGCCGCTCGACTCGATCTCGGATTTCGTCTCCTCGAGTTGTTCCATTGTGCGCGCGACGATCACCGTCTTGGCGCCGGCCGCCGCCACCTTGAGTGCCGTCGACCGTCCAATCCCGGAGGACCCACCCGTTATGACGACCACCTTGCCCTTGACCGCCCCGGACAGGCTTCGGTCCCTGAACAGGTCCGGATCGAGGTTGCGCTCCCAATAGTCCCAGATGATGGGCGCATAGGTGTCCAGGCGGGGACAGGCGATGCCGGAACCTTCGAGCGCGCGCAAGGTGTCCCGACAGTCGAAGCGCGTGGGATAGTTCAAGTATGTGAACGTTTCCCGGGGAATGCCGATATCTTTCAGGATTGTGTCGACTATTCGTCGGATCGGCGGCAGCTGGAGGATCCCCTCGCGCAGGCTTTTGGGGACGATATCGAGCATCCGCGAGTCGATGCGCATTGCAAACTGCGGCGCGCGCGCCGCGCGGGCGAATATATTGAGGGCCTCGCCCGAACGGAAAGGTTGCGGGTCGGTAAGATGAAACGTGCGGCCGTTCAATCCCGATTGGTGCGCCAGATAGTCCATCGCGTCGGCCACATAGTCCACCGGCACAATGTTGATGCGGCCGCCCTCGAGTCCAACCAGCGGCACCCACGAGGGAAGCAGATTGCGGATTCTTTGAAGCGATTTGAAGATGTAGTACGGTCCGTCCGCCTTGCTGATTTCGCCGGTCTTCGAGTCGCCCACCACAATGCTCGGCCGGTAGATGCGGTACGGCAACTTGCACTCGTACCGCACCACGGCTTCGGCAAGCCGCTTCGACCGAAAGTACGGCTGGTCGAATTCGTCGGCTTCCTCGAACATGTCTTCCTGCCAGTACCCACGAAACAGACCCGCCACCGCCACCGAACTCATGTAGTGGAAGCACTTGGCGCCCACCGCTTCGGCGAATTGCAGCGCGTTTCGCGTGCCTTCCACGTTCACCCGGATTTGAAGCTCTTCGTCTTCCGACATGATGTCGTAATGCGCGGCAAGGTGCATGAAGTGCCGGACTTTTCCCTCGAGTTTGGCGAGTGCGTCCTTGCGAACCCCGAGACCGGGTTTGGTGAGGTCCCCGTGAATTGCGATCAGTTGGGTTGCTTTGGCGCCCAGTTTCTTTCTCAGCGCCTCGAACTTGTCCTCGGAATCAGGCCGAACGAGGGCGTAAATCGCGCCCTTGCGCTTCACGAGCCGGCGCACCAACTGCCCGCCGATAAAGCCCGTTGCGCCGGTGACAAAGTAGCTCATGCAATCAACCTTCCATTTCAAGGGGCCGCCGGAAAAGAGGGGTTCGCACACCCGCGCATCAGTCTACTTTTCAACGGGTTGCATCGGCAAGTAGGCCTGCGGCGCGGCCGTGCGCCGGCGCAAAAGAAAAATGGCGACCCCAACGGGATTTGAACCCGTGTCGCCGCCGTGAAAGGGCGGTGTCCTAGGCCGGGCTAGACGATGGGGTCGCTGGATTCGTGCGGCAGGCCTGCTCACGCGCCCGCCGCCAAAGGCCGGTCGGCACGTCCGCCCGGCTCGAAAACATAGCGCGTTTTGAGCGGCACAAGTTGAAATCATAGCAAACAAGCATACAGCCAGTCAAAAAATGGCCGGCGTTTGTAGTTTGATCGGACGAACGCGGATCTGTCCGAGGTGGTAAGCCAGGTGGCGGCCGCTCCTGTGTCTATCTCTTGAAACGGTCCATCAACACCGCGGCGAGGATGACAATCCCGAGGATCACCTGCTGACCGAAGCTTTCCATGCCGATCCACGTCAATCCGGTCGCAAGAACGGCGATAATGAGCAGGCCAATGAAGGTGCCGGTGATTGTGCCACGGCCGCCGGTAAGGCTGGTCCCGCCGACCACGACGGCAGCTATCACCTGAAGTTCGTCTCCGACGCCGACAGTGGGGTCGCCGCTTTTGAGCTTGGAAGAGAGGATGAGCCCACCCAGCACGGCCAGCACGCTGGACATGCAATACACCGTCCACTTCACGCGGTTGACGGGCACGCCGCTCAGACGCGCCGATTCCTCGGAGCCGCCGATGGCGCGGACGTGCCGGCCGAAGCGCGTCGCGTTCAGCAGGACCGCTCCGAGCACGAACACAAGGAGCACGATCACGACCCCGACCGGCACGTTGCCGCCAATGAGATGGCGCCCCAGGAACGTGTACCGATCCGGCAAATCGAAAACCGCCTGGCCCTTGACTATCAGGTAGCCCAATCCCCGCAACGAACTCATGATGGCGAGCGTCGCGATGAAAGGCGGGATCTGAAATTTGGTAATGAACAGCCCCGATACACTTCCGGCCGCGAACCCCGCGCCGAGTGCAACGCACCACCCGGCGACGATGGCATCCCATCCGCCCCCTCCGCGTTGGGCCACCACTCCCGCGATGACCCCCCCGAAAGCGATGAGCGAACCGACGCTGAGATCGATGCCGCCGCTGATGATCACGAAGGTCATGCCGACGGAGGCGACTCCGTAGATGGCGGATTGGTTGAGGACGAGGATCAGCGTGTCGACGGAAAGGAACGGCCGGAGTCCTTGCCGGCGGGCGAGAAGCTCGAAGACCGCGCACTCCAGAACGAGGGCGATCAACAGGAATCCGTAGGTCGTGGCAAACTCGCGCGCGGCGCTACGCGATGGCAGCAAGGCTTTCACCGGTGGCGAGCTGCATCACCCGTTCCTGCGTGGCTTCGGCGCGCGGCAATTCGCCCGCAACGCGGCCCTCGTGCATGACGAGGATGCGGTCGCACATGCCCAGCACCTCCGGCAATTCACTTGAGATCATCAGGATGCATACACCCTTGCGCACCAACTCGTTCATCAATTTGTAAATCTCGACCTTCGCGCCTACATCGATGCCGCGCGTCGGCTCGTCGAATATCAGGACCTTCGACTCCGTGAACAGCCACTTGGCCAGCACCACCTTCTGCTGGTTGCCTCCACTCAGGTTTTGCGCGTTTTGTTCAATGGATGGGGTTTTAATCTGCAGTTCACGCACGTACCGATCGGTCACCGCCCGCTCCCTCGCGCGGCTCACGAACAGCAGGTTCACCAGCGAACGCAGGTTCGCGAGCGTCGTATTCTCCCGCACGGTCATGTCGAGGATAAGGCCCTGGTTCTTGCGGTCCTCCGTCAGCAGACCGATGCCCTGGCGTATAGCATCCTGTGGTGAGCGGACTGTTATCGGCCTTCCATCTAGGAATATCCGGCCCCCGTCGATCGGGTCCGCGCCGAATACCGCCCGCGCCACTTCCGTACGCCCGGCGCCGACCAGCCCCGTAAGCCCCACAATCTCGCCTTCGTGGAGCGAAAAATTTACATCGCGAAAGACACCGTTCCGGGTCAATCCCTCGACGCGCAATCGCTCCTTGCCGCGCTCGAAGATTTCTTTCGGGAATTCGTGGGTGAGTTCCCGCCCGACCATCATACGGATCAGGTCCTCGCGCGTGACCTCGGATACCGGCTTCGTTGCGATGTATTCTCCGTCGCGCATGACGGTAACGCGGTCGCCGATCTCGAAGATTTCTTCGAGCCGGTGCGAGATGTATACCATGCCGATGCCCTGGTGTTTCAGGTCGCGTATCAGTGCAAACAGCGCTTTTAGTTCGTGCTCGGTCAGGGTCGCGGATGGCTCGTCCATGACGATGATCTTCGAGTTGAACGAGAGCGCCTTGGCAATTTCGACCATCTGCTGTTGCGCCACGCTGCACTCGTTGACGGGCTTGCGCACGTCAAGGTTGACTCGAATTCGGCCCAAAATCGCGCGCGCTTCACGGTACATCTTCGACCAATTGATGAAGGGTGAGCGGCCCAGGCGCGGCTCGCGTCCCAGGAAAATGTTCTCGGCCACGCTCAGGTACGGGCTCAGATTGAACTCCTGGTAGATCATGCTGACACCGAGTTCCTGCGCGTGGTGGGGTGAATGGATGGTCACCGGCTCGCCCGACAGCAGAATCTCGCCGGAATCGAGCGGCACCGCCCCCGAGAGAATTTTCATCAGGGTTGACTTGCCGGCCCCGTTCTCACCCACGAGGCAATGAACCTCGCCCGGTCTCAGATCGAACTGTGCGTTATGCACGGCGACCACGCCGGGGTAGCGCTTTACAATCTTGCGCATCTCGAGGACAAATTCGCTCACGGCTGCGATTCCTGTTCCGCCTTCTGGGCGTCCGCGTCCAGGCTTGCCCTGTCTATTATGTCCACGCGAACGGGTACGACCTTGGGAACGTCCTCGCCGCGGAAGTATGCCGCGATCGTTTGAATCGCGATACGCCCGATTTCTTCCGGGTGCTGGACCGTGTCCGCCTTCAGGGCCTTGCCGGACCGGATGATCTCCCGTGCTTCCGGCGTGCCGTCATACCCCACGATAACGAGCTTGTCCTGCAAGCCGGCGGATTCCACCGCCGCGAGCGCGCCGAGCGCCGAATCGTCGTTGATGCCGAAAATGGCGTTCAGGTCGCTGTTGGCCTGCAACACGTCCTGTGCGGCCCGCATGGCCTTATCGCGCACGCCCCCTCCCGGGGCCTTCTGCACGATCCGAATGTCGGGATACGCCTTGAGCGCTTCCTCGAAACCTGCCACGCGCTCCTGAACGGAGGCGACCTCCGGGTGATCGATGATCGCGACCTTGCCTTTTCCGTTCAGCAGTTTGGCGAGATACTCGCCGATTAACCGGCCGCCTTCGACATTGTCCGACGCAATATGCGACACCACCTCGGCGTTGTGCGCGGCGATATCCACGGTAAAGACAGGGACGCCTTTCGCACTTGCCTCGTTAATCGTCGGCGCAATGCCGGCCGAGTCCTTCGGCGAGACAATCAGGGCGTCAACACCCTGCTGAATGAACGTCTCAATCTGATTCATTTGCTTGGGTCCATTGAACTCAGCGTACTGGATGCGAAGCGCAAAACGCTGGGCCTTCGCCTCGTCTTCCATCGCCGCGACGAGGTCCCGATAAAACTGATGGCTTTGAGTCAGCAGCGTGGCGCCGATGACCCTTCCCTTCGGGATTGTCACCGGGGCAGGCGACGGGTCCGGCGTCTTGGAAGTTTCGCCGCATCCGGTCGACAGGCAGGCCAGTACGAGCGGACCTAGCATCAGAATTCGCATCAATGGATCCCCTTGCGATGCGGCTACTCTACTGTTTTGTTGGGGAAGTCGCAACCGAGCGGGGGTTGACAAAGGGGGCGGGGCGCAGTTAACATATAATAACTTAATTATGCCATATTAACTGTGCCGCCCCCACGGTCTGCGTGCACCGGCTCGGATTCTTCCGGCACTCGAACGGTTGATCCAGAGGATTTCATGACGTGACTCGCACCTGCGTCCCGATTCGTCACTTCCGCGTCGGAAGGCTGTTGTCGGCCGTATTCGCTTGCGCCGCCGAAGCTGAACTCGAGAACATTCAGGTAGGCGGGTCCATCGAAGTATACGGGGCCTACTACTCCTCGTTTTTTGCGGATGCCAACCGGCTCGCGTGGCCGGAGTATTTCCTCTCGCGGCGGCCCATTGGTGGCAACGGTACGGCGACTTATGTCGATAACGACGGCACGGGAAATAATTCGGGGTTTGTCGAACAGCGGACGAAAGTGAACGTGCTCGCTGACTTTACAAGTGAAGTCTCCGCCTTTGTAGAGTTTGACAGCGTATGGACCTGGGGCGAGGGTTTCCGTTCGGACTACGCGACCGGGGTGGACCATCGCGATCGGGCGAACGATGGCGACGCCGAAATCTACCAGGCCTACCTCGAAGCGCGGGATGTGTTCGGCCTGCCTCTTGACCTGCGCGTGGGACGCCAGGCGCTGGAGTTCGGCAACGAGTGGCTGGTGGGCTCCAACCCGGACCCGGACCCCTTTGTCCAACTGTCGTTTGATGCGCTGCGCCTGACGGTGAGACGTGGTGCGCTCATTTTGGATCTCTGGGCGGCGCAACTGGCCGAAAGCGGGGCCGTCGAGGAAGATGGGGACACGTGGTTCTACGGGGTGTACGGTTCCTATTCATTCAGTCCGGTGTTGGAAGGCGATCTGTACTACCTATTCTTGCGCGACGCGACCCGGCGGAACGATACGCAATTCATTTCGCCTTTGGAGCGACTTGAGGAATGGACTGGCCTTGACGATTACGATCCTTCGACGCTTTACACGGTCGGCGCGCGGGCGGCCGGTGGGTGGAACGGCGTTGACTACTATCTCGAGGCGGCTTACCAGTGGGGCGATGCCGACGCGCTGGGGTCGACATTTCGCACTTACGGAGTCTACGGCGACGACGAGGCGCGCTATCGGCATTGGGCGGCGACCTTCGAGGCAGGATACACGTTTGCCGCCCGGTTCCTTCCCAGAGTGTTTTTGGCCGGCGCCTACTTCGACGCCTCCGATGAACGCGCCGTCGATGTCGTGGAGTGGGCGAATCCGTTTCATCGGCCTGACGCAAGCGTTGCATTCAATCGCCTGTTTTCGACCCGCCGATATACCCACTTCCTCGACTATTCCGCGCTGAGTAATTTTTGGTTTATTCGGGCCGGCATCGAGGCCCAACCTACCGAACGGTTTTCCGTCTCCTTGGATGTGATGTACCACGAAGCGGTCGAACCCTTCGATCTGCCGCGCTCCTTCGATGTCGGGCCGTTGCGGGTTCCCATCGCGCCTGCGCTGTCATTCTGGACCGAGGAGGGAAGGGACGAACTCGGCGTCGAGATCATGCTTGCACCTGAGTACGTGTATTCCGACGACCTGCGGTTCTCGATGCAGTTCGTCTATTACTTCGTGGGTAGCGCGTTCCAAGACGGGGTATTCTTCGACGAAAACGCGACTCGTTTTATCGGAGGGACCGGCGATGACGACGCGGCGTCGGTGACATTTATCGCGACCTTTGAGTTCTAGCCCGCATTTCTCACCAGTCGCTCCCGATGACGGGAGCGACTGGTGAGAAATGCTCAGGAGATAGCATAGAAGTCAATCAGGTGAGGATTTTTCACACCAACAGCCCGATTTCCCTGTCGCTGCATGAAGGTATGTGCCGCACGAAGTTGTATCCTTCATTGCCCGCTGGTGTGAAAAATCCGGGCTAGCGTTTTGGCGCGGCGTGTCGGCGTTCTGTCCGGTCGGCGCGACTGCCTGGCGGGCCTCCGCCGCAGGGGCGTCCATGACCGCCTACCCCTTCCGGGGGCGCGTAACGAGAACAGAACGTCTCGGTATTATGGACGGAAGCACGGCAGACGACGTGCATTCCGGCAACGGGAACTGACCCCGCCATCGCATGGTCGCCCACCTGGATGGCCCGCCCGGCAGCCGTTTGGCGTAACGCCAAATCAACCGAGTGTAACGAGAAAAGGAGTATTGTGTCTATGATTCCGGAACAACTGTGTTCAATTCTGATCCAAATCCTTGGACCGCTGACCGAAATTCCCTTCCTCGGCGAATTCTTCGCGAACGTGCTCGCGCGCATCGAGGCCCTGTGCGGAGACGAGGAGCCGGCCGAGTAGTCTCATTCGTTGATCAGTGCGCGAGGGTGGCCTTTCTGGGCGGAGGGCCGCCCTCGCTCTGACGATGATGCCACGCTTCACCGGGAACCGGTGCGGCGAATGGCCGATATCCTCGCCGTCGGGCTATACTCTCCGGCGTGTGTGTGGTCCATTCCCATAATGTATGCTTGATACGCACGGAGCGGGGGCCATGATCGGTGACGAGTCCCGGCGGATGCGCATTCGCGCGGTCGCCGTGTTGGCCATGTTGGATGCACTTGCATTTGTCGGCATGCCGGTGGCTGCGCTTGCTCTGCGGTTTCGAGGCGACATCCCGGTCGAGCACGCGATCTCCTACGTTTTCTTCCTGCCTGCCCTGCTTGGATGGCGGTTTGTGTGTGCCATCACCTGCGACCTCTACGACTTCCGTCGCCGCCTGTCGCCTTCCGACTTTCTTCTGAACGGTTGCGGCGCCGCCATGCTGGCGGTAGGGGGCGGATACCTGCTCATGGCGATCGTGCAGCTGTACTACGTGCCCTGGCTGCGATTGTCACGCTTGACTGCCGCGTTCGACATGGCGGGGCTTGCCCTTTGGTTTTGCCTGACCCGCGGCGCTGCCATGGCCCTGCTTCGAAGGGCCGGCTACAAAGTCCGCTTGCTCGTAATCGGGCCGAAGGACGAGTGTGCTGAACTGGCGGGCGAGCTACGGCGGCATGGCCCCCCTATTCTGAACGTCCACGTGCTTTCGGAAGTAAATGGCGCCGAGGGGCATGCGCGGGAGACGGAGCGGGCGTTGCGCGATCGGGGAATCGATGCCGTGCTTCTCGCGGAGACCGGCCTGCCGCAAGGGGAGGTGAGCGAGTTGCTTTCCGCATGCGAACGGATACCGGCGGACGTGTATTTGCTGCCGGGTTTGGACTTGTCGATCCTGGCGAGTTCGCGGGTGGTCAGTATTGCCGGGCTGCCGCTGGTCCCCTTGCAGCCGCCCATTCTCACGGGCGTATATGCGCCCGTGAAACGCCTCATGGACGTGGTGGCGGCCGCGGCCCTGATGTTCGCCCTGTCGCCGGTCGCGGTCATCGCGGCAATCGCAATTTGGTTGGAGTCCGGCCGCCCCGCGTTGTATTCGCAGGAGCGGGTGGGGCAGGCGCGACGGCCGATTCGGGTCAAGAAATTTCGGACCATGATCGCCGATGCCGAAGCCGAAAGCGGCCCCGTATTAAGCGCTGCCCACGATCCGCGGGTGACCCGCGTCGGGCGTGTGTTGCGAACGTACCGCATCGACGAGGTGCCCCAGTTATGGAACGTGCTGAAGGGAGAGATGAGCCTGGTGGGCCCGCGTCCGGAACGACCCGAATTCGTCGAAAGGTTTGTGCGGGAGAATCCCCTTTACGAGCGGCGTTTTCTCGTGAAGCCGGGGCTTACGGGACTCGCGCAGATTCACGGCCGTTACGACAGCGACTATGCGCACAAGCTTCGCTATGACCTGATCTATATCAACAGCATGTCCTTCGTCACGGACGTACGAATCATGATCGCGACGTTGCGCACCGTGCTGACCGGGCACGGCGCCGTGGCGTAACTACTCGTACGCCACGATTCCCGCTATGCAGGCGGTCATGAAGCAGGCCAGCGTCCCGCCGACGAACGATTTCACGCTGAGCCGGGCGATCTCGGCCCGGCGTTCGGGAACGAGCGCGTCAAGCCCCGCGATGGCGATTCCAATGCTTCCGGGATTGGCAAATCCGCACAGCGCGTAGGTTGCGATCATCTGTGCTCTGGCGCTCAGGCTTCCCGTCTCGATGAGCCCTTTCAAATCGGCGTATGCGAGGAATTCATTGAAGACGGTTTTCTTGCCGAGTAACTGCGAGACAGCCGCTACGTCTTGTGACGGCACGCCCATCAGGTAGGCGAATGGCCGGAAAACGGCCCCCAGCACGTCCACAAACGTGTAACCGAGGGTCGATCGAAGCAGGAGATTCAGCATGAATACGAGGCCGATGAATACAATCAGGGTCGCCCCGACATGAAGCGCCATATTCAGGCCCTGCGAGGTGCCCTGGGCGGCCGCATCCATCACATTGTGGCTATCGGACGGCACGTCGATGCGCGCGTTGCCTGAAGTTTTCGGGGTGGCCGTCTCGGGCACCAGGAGTTTGGAGATGACAATGGCCGCGGGCGCGCTCATGAGCGAGGCCGTGAGGAGGTGACCCGGCTGCGCGCCGAACGTGGCGTATACCACCATCACGCTGCCCGCGATCGTCGCCATGAACGTAGTCATAATGACGCATAACTCCGAGCGGGTCATGTCTCTCAGGTAGGCGCGCACCGCGGTGGCCGCCTCGATGCCGAGGAAAATAAGGAGCGCGGCGCAAAAGGTCTCCGCGCCCGAGGTCTTGAGCGTGCGTCGCATGAGCAAGGCGATTCCGCTCACGATCCATGGGATGACCCGCAGATGATGAAGAATAGCGGAAAGCGCCGAAACGAAAATGATCACGGGCAGTACTTGGAATGCAAAAATGACGCCCGCCTTGGGGTCTGCTAATCCTCCGAAGACAAACCGCGCGCCTTCGAGGGTGGAGCGCGTGAGCACGTCCACGGCGATGCCCGCTCCGCCGAAGATGAGGTCGTGCAGCTGAGTCCTTAGAATGAGCAGCGCGATGGCAACTTGCAGCAGTACCCCCCAGATTACCAGTCGCCACGGCGCCGCCCGCCGATTCTCCGACAACAGCCAGGCCAGCACGAGCATGACGACAAGACCCAGCGCGCTCATAAGACGTAGGGACATGCGTTCCTCGATCACGGGCCGCCCCGGTGTACGGCCCCTCGGACCTTATCGGCAACTGCCATCATACACGCTCGGCGACCGGTCTTGGCATCAGCGCATAGGCGGCCACGGCCAGCGCATAGAGGCAAAGCGCGACGAGAAGCACCAGTCTAAACCCATACGCCATCGAAAGCGTGGTCGAGAACAGCGATCCAATCACGGAGAAGAAACCGTTGACCGCCCAACTCCACGCAACGTATTCGGTCTTGTGACTCGTCGAGTCTGCGACGGCCGCAAGTCCGATCGGCATGAACATGCCCAGGCAAAACGACAACGGGGCGAGCATTGCGATTGCCAGCGCCGCGCGCGCGGCCAAGGGCATCACAATGCACCGGTCGATCAGCGGGTTTGCGCCGAACTGGAAGAAGACGGTCATTACCGCTAGCACGGCGAACAGCGTGACCGCAAGACCCCGGCGCCCGGAGTTCACGCGCGCAGACGCCAAGCTGCCCATGCCGGCAAACAGCAGCATGGACATCAGCGTAACGGCGAGCGAATAGTAGGGAATTCCAAGCAGCAGCGTAAGCTTCTGAATGAGGCTGATTTCAAATGCCATGAAACCAAACCCGAGACAGGCGAAGTAAACGCCGCTGACCGTTTTTTGCGGCAATTCCATCCACACTCCTCGAATGCGCCACAACGGAATCAGCAGAATCACGATTGCCGAAACGCTGCACAGGATTAGCGTGAGCATCAGCGCGCGCTCGCCCATGCTCTCGTAGCGGGCGGCATCGTTGGGGTCGGATTGTGCGCTCATCAAGTCGGCGAGTGAATCCCGAAACCGGAAAAAATGCCAGAAAAACGGACTGTTGTCGTATACCGGAGCGACGAGATAGGCAAAGGAATCGTACCAGTCTTTCAACTCATCGTCGGACAGGTGGACGATCGCATGGATGGGACCTTCGGCCGTGGCCTGGGGCCATGCGTGCACCGGTGAACCGCCGGGGATCCGGGAAACGGCGTCCAGAAAGCGGGCTGTTTCCGACTCCGAGAATTCGTTCGGTTTGATGAGCACCACGCAGTCCATGAACAGGCCGGGATTGGAACTGACCATGACATGTTTGCCGATGTCCTCGACTCCCCGACGGCGCAGCGCTTCGCGCGCCACCGAGAGGTAGCGCGCCGTTCGGAGGGGGCGCTCGCGCATGTCGAAATCCGCGTACTGCCAGCAGAGGACGCCGTTTTCAGTAAGTTTTCCCAGCGCCATATGGATCATTTCGGCCGTGTACAGGTAGCTCTCCGCCATAACAAACGCGCTGGACGTCGCGGCGTTGGCGGCGGAGTAACTGTCGGGCGCGACAAAATAGATGAGGTCGTATTGTTCGGTCGACCGCTGCAAGAATGAGCGCCCATCATCATTGACGTAGTCCACATCGATACGTTCGAAAAACCGGTCCGTGTAATCCGCGAATTCGCGTGTCACGATCTGATAGGTCACTGGATTCAGCTCGACGGCGGTGACGTGCTCGGCTTCGAAGTACAAAGACGCGAGGACCTCGAAACCGGCGGCGGCCCCGATAATCAAGACGCGCGGGCGCGGCGCCAGCACGCGGAACGGAATCGATCGGCAATTCCGGTCGAGCGGGACCAGCGAACGGGTGTCGCCGTCGAAGTTCATGAGAAACGCGCCGATCAGGCCGTCATGAAGAAGGACCCGGCCTGGGAAGTCGTGTGAACCGCCGTCCACCACGTCCACGCGGAAAAGCGGTCCCCACCCCGAATAATGGGAGGATAGTTTGCCGGACGGCGGCACGGCGAGCTTACTGGGATCAGGTCGCTGGTCCGGCAAGAAGGACGGCGCAAAAGCCAAGGTCAGACTGAGCAGTCCCCATGCGCCCGCGAGGATGCCGGCCGGAATGGAGGCGCGCCGCGCCCGCGC